>JAHLFT010000062.1 GCA_018883635.1 Candidatus Lactobacillus pullistercoris | reverse complement strand
GTTAGAGATATAGCAGCTTTTATTAATAAGCTTAGATTGAGCCATAGATCTTTTTAAACAGTCATTGCAAAGAACACGTTGTTTTCTTAATCTGATAGTAACGGGCTTACTAGCATCAGCAGTAATGAAACGAACGTTAGAAACGTAATGACCGTTATGCTTAAGATTAGTAGAACGACAATAAAGACAAGCAGGTTGGATGAGCTCAGCTAAATATATTTTGTAAATTTTACCGTTAATATTTTCATTTGAATAATCAGAAAAAATAATATTTTGATCTTCAATATCAAGGGTAAATTTAATATAATCATTTAAAGAGGACATAGTTTGAATCTCCATACACTTAATTGAATTGGTCGAAGAAGGATTTTAAGTTAAGAGAGGCTATGGCCTTTTTTATGCAATAAAAAATCCTGTCGATAGAATACCATAGATATTTATCAACAGGAAAAAGTATAGAACCATTAAAAAGAGAGGAATGTAATTCCTCTCTTTTTTAGTTTGCGCTGAAATTATTGAAATGGGGCAAGTTTTGAATGAAATTTTGATAGTCACTTTCTTCTTCAGTAGAAGTTATATTTATGCTTGAAAAATCACAATTATGTAAGTCAGCTTCACTAATTTCAATTTGATCAGTGAAGGTAGCATTCCCAATTAATTCGATCCAATAAGTATGATTTTCGTGATGGACAATTGTTTGAACTTTTCCACCCGGATTGTAAACGTCAATTGATTGATTAAAGAAGCCTTTCTCCGGATGGGTCAAACAAAATGCCAAAGATGTGGCTGACATTCCAGTTCCGCAGGCATTTGTAAAACCTACTCCGCGCTCATAGGTACGTACAAAGAGCTTATTTTTATCAATGATTTGGGCAAAGTTGACATTGACTCCATCTGGGAAGTAAGGATTATCACCGTTTAAATATTCTCCCACTTCTTTTAAAATATTACTTTCAATCTGATTTTGATCCATAAAACTAATCAAATGTGGATTGGGAACGGCAATTGAGGTAAAACGTAGACCGGGATAAATTTCTGGTAAATATTGGTCAATGATTTGATTGTAACCTAAATTTTGAAAGGGAAGGGAGCTTTTATTAAAAGATACCGGAGAAATCTCGACTGCGAAGGCTTTTACTTCTTTAGCTAAATTATCATGCTTACGAACACGTAAATTAGCATTCATGGTGTCTACTAAAAAGTCGTCTTGATTATATTTTTCGGATAAATAGCGAGCGACAGTTCTTAGTCCATTCCCACACATTGAGGCCTCACTACCATCGGCATTGATAACTCGCATTTGAGCTAAGGCTTGTGGCCGCGTAGGAGAATTAATTGCTAAAACACCATCGGCTCCATTTAAAATTCCTGATGAGGGATTGGTGATTTTTTTAGTAAATTCAACTAATTCTGTATCTGTAAGAGGAGTGGAAAGTTCTGTTTGATCTAGAATAAAGAAATGGTTTTGAGAGCCGTGCACTTTATATAAAGTTGACATGTAAAGAATCCTTTCTAGAAAAATTGTTTGTAGATTGTTTTAACTACTTGATCAGCTTCTTCTTTCTTGGTTCCAATCATGATTGAAATTTGTGAAGCGCCTTGGTTAATCATTTGAGGTGAAATATCCTCTTTATTTAGAGAGGATAAGATTTGTGAACTAATTCCATGTTCATATTTCATTCCTTCGCCGACGATCATAATAATGGCATAATCATCAATCCATTCCAGTTGATCAGGATTAATTAAAGACTGAATTTCGTTACAAATTAAATCAATTAATTGATCGTTTAAAAACTGGCGATTAAAGATAATTGTGATATCGTCGATCCCAGAAGGCATATGTTCGTAAGGAATATTATGCTTATAAAGAATTTGTAAGATACGTAAAGTAAAGCCGGCCTCTTTATTAAGTAAATATTTGTGCAAATAAAGAGCAGAGAAGTGTTTTTGACTAGCTACTCCTGTAATGGGATTAAGAGGCTTAAATCGCTTGTCAGGGACAATCATGGTGCCAGGATTTTGAGGATCATGAGTATTTTTGACATTAATTGGAACTTCTCCTTCAATGGCTGGGATTAAAGCTTCATCATGGAAAACAGAAAATCCTGCATAGGACAATTCACGCATTTCACGGTAAGTCATAGTCCTTATAGATTGGGGATGATCAATAATCGCAGGATTAGCGGCAAAGATTCCATTAACATCGGTAAAGTTTTCATATAGATCTGCATGCAATCCTTTAGCTAAAATTGCCCCAGTGATATCCGAACCTCCTCGAGAAAAAGTGGCGATATGACCAGAAGGTGTAATACCAAAAAAGCCTGGAAAAATAATATGTTCATCAGAATCTATTTTAATTTTATCAAGATTGAGGTAGGTCTCAGGACTCACAATGGCATCATTCGGTTCACCAGTAACGGTTAAACCGGCTTCATGAGGATCTAAAAATTTAGTTTTAATTCCTTTTTGATTTAAAATCATGGCAATTAATCGTGCATTTAATCGTTCGCCATGGGCTTTAAATGCGGCAATTAGATAATCATCAGTTGGATAAGAAGATTCGGGTAAAGAAAGTAGAATATCTTTAATTATGTTAAGTTGAGTCTCCTCTAATCCAAAAAAATGACCAATTTCTTGATAGCGACTATAAATTTCGTCAACTATTTTTGAATAGTTTTGATGATTTAGGACAGTTTTTGCATATTTAATTAAAAGATCTGTAACTTTAATATCTGAGCTATTTCTTTTACCGGGAGCTGAGACAACCATCACGTGTCGAGATGGATCAGCTAAAATAATCTCAAGTGCTTGATTCACACTAGTGCCGGTGGCTAGCGAACTGCCACCAAATTTTACTACTCTCATATCAGTACTTCCTTTTAGTTTAGTTAAAGCTGCAAGTAAATGAGCTTTAGTTAAAAGATTTTAATTGAAGTTTAACATTAATTTTTAAACTTGCAATAAAAATTAAAAAATTATGTACAACTATTGACTCTGTTTTTAATAAAATATACAATTTAGTCAAATTCGAAGAGGCGCAACTGACAAAAGTAGCAATTAGGAGTTTAGGCAAAACTATGATGAATTGTGAAAGGGGAAGTTGCCGAAGTGATAATATGAAGCCAAGTATTATTTGCTGGGATGCAATTTAAGAGATTGTAAACTGTCGCGAAAATTAAGATTCGCGGAGCGCTATCGATCATAAGATTAAAAATAATTTAATCCGTTGTTTGTTGAGCGCAGACAATGGATTTTTTATTAGCGCTTCTATTTTTTAGAAATGCAGGCAAAATATGAATTCACAAATTACTAATCAGATTAATCAAGCAGGCCATTTAACTATTGGAGGAGTGGATAGCCTTAAGTTAGCCAAAGAATATGGAACGCCTTTAGTTGTATATGATGTTAGTCAAATTCGTAATCAAATTCGTGCTTTTAAAAAAGTGTTTGAAGAAGAACAAGTTAATTATGCAGTGAGTTATGCAAGTAAAGCTTTCGCTTCAATTGCGATGTATCAAGTTGCCAATGAGGAGGGGGCTTATACCGATGTTGTGTCTGCAGGTGAGCTTTATACAGCTATGAAAGCAAATTTTCCAATGGAGCGGATTAGTTTTCATGGCAATAATAAATCAAAAGAAGAGCTTGAAATGGGTGTCAAAAACCATGTTGGCAAAATTATAATTGATAATTTCTATGAAATTGATTTGTTGAGACAGGTTCTTGAAGAACAAGATAGTAAGATTAACGTCATGCTTAGAATCACGCCGGGCATTTCAGCTCACACTCATGAATATGATCAAACTGGTCAAGTAGATAGCAAATTTGGTTTTGATCTAAAGTCTGGTCAAGCCGACAAAGCTTTACAAGAAGTTTTGAAAAATCAAAGAATGCATATGTTAGGAATCCATGCTCATATTGGTTCACAAATTTTTGAACTTAATGGTTTTGAAATGGCAGCAGCTAAATTAGTTGATGTCGCAGCATCTTGGAAAGAAAAGTATGATTATACAGCTCAAATAATCAATGTCGGTGGTGGTTTTGGAATTAAATATGTTCAAGAAGATCATCCTCTAAAGCCAGAAGAATTTGTAAAAGCTATTGTGAAAGCAATTAAAGATGAAGCAACTAAACATAATTTTCCGATTCCTGAAATTGATATTGAGCCTGGGCGCTCTATTGTAGGTCCAGCTGGATACAATCTATACAAAGTAGGAAGCATGAAAGAAATCCCCGGCTTAGTTCCTTATGTTGCTGTTGATGGAGGGATGGGAGATAACATTCGTCCAGCTCTTTACCAAGCAAAATATGAAACGGTTTTGTCTAACGATCCGCAAAGAAGGGCTAGTCAAGAAGTTCATGTGGCTGGTAAATATTGCGAATCTGGCGATATTTTAGCAGATGCTAAGTTGCCTTCACTAAAAGCAGGTGATATTTTAGCCATGCTTGATACTGGGGCTTATGGTTATTCAATGGCTTCAAATTATAACCGGAATCCTCGTCCCGCCGTCGTTTTTGCAGAAAATGGGAAAGCACAAGTAGTAATTAAGAGAGAATCCTTAGAAGATTTAATTCATTTAGACCAAGATTACAATATTTAAGGTAGAAAAGAGATAAAAATGTCAAAATTAGATGCTCAAAGTATTATTAATTATATTGGAAATGCTCCTAAAAAAACTCCAGTCAAAGTTTATCTTAAAGGCGATCTAGAAAATCTTGACTTTCCAGAAGAGATTCAAGATTTTGTCAATGCTAAAAGTGGTGTGATTTTTGGAGAGTGGCAAGTAGTAAAAGAATTTTTAGCAAACCATTCGCAAGAGATTGAAGATTATCATGTCGAAAACGATGCCCGTAATTCTGCCGTACCTTTACTGGATTTAAAAGAAATCAATGCGCGTATTGAGCCGGGCGCTTTGATTAGAGATCAGGTCGTAATCGGTAATAATGCCGTAATTATGATGGGAGCGGTGATTAATATTGGTGCTGAAATTGGTGATGATTCTATGATTGATATGGGTGCTGTCTTAGGAGGGCGTGCTATTGTAGGAAAGGATTGCCACGTGGGTGCCAATGCAGTTTTAGCAGGCGTAATTGAACCTGCTTCTGCGGAACCAGTAAGAATTGATGATAATGTTTTAATTGGTGCTAATGCAGTAGTAATTGAAGGCGTTCATGTTGGCGAAGGTGCAGTAATTGCGGCGGGGGCAATTGTAACTCATGATGTAGCTCCTTATACTGTGGTAGCAGGTGTGCCAGCTAAAGTTATTAAAAAAGTTGATCAAAAAACCGAAAGCAAAACTGGTTTAGAAGATAATTTAAGAAAGATATAGCGATGATTTTAACAGAAGAAGAACTTATTCAGATTAGGCGTCATTTACATCAAATTCCGGAATTAGCTCTTAAAGAATTTAAAACTCATGACTATCTTTTAAATACTATCAGGGGCTTTAATCAAGATTATTTAAAAATCGAAGTACCACAATCACTTCCAACTGCCATTTTAGTATTAGTAAAAGGTAAAAATCCTCAAAGAACTATTGGTTATCGTGCAGATATTGATGCTTTACCTGTTAATGAAAAAACTAATCTTCCGTATGCTTCTAAAAATCATAATGTAATGCATGCGTGCGGACATGATATTCATATGACAGTTGCTTTAGGACTTTTAAATTATTTTAGTGAAAATCAACCTCAAGATAATTTGTTGTTTTTCTTTCAACCAGCCGAAGAAAGTGAAAGCGGCGGTAGACAAGCATATGAAAAAGAAATTTTTCATGATGAATTTAAACCGGATGAATTTTATGGTTTGCATGACAATCCAGCTTTGCCAGCAGGTGCAATTGGTTGTCGAATGGGGACTTTGTTTGCAGGAACCACTGAGGTAAATATTGATATTACTGGTAAAAGTGGTCATGCTGCTTTTCCGCAAAATGCAAATGATACCGTTGTGGCGGCAGCTAGTTTAATTATGCAAATTCAAACTATTATTTCTAGAAGTATCGATCCCATTCAAAGTGGGGTAGTAACTTTAGGAAAAATAGAAGCGGGTACAATTCGAAACGTAATCGCAGGCCGTGCTAGAATTGAAGGAACGATTCGGGGATTAACTCAAAAGATGATTGTTCAAATTGATCAACGCTTAAAAGATATTTGTGAAGGTGTTGCTCGTAGCTATAATATGAACATTGGATTACAGCTAAATCAAGGAGGTTATTGGCCTGTTGAAAATAATCCTGAATTAACTAAGCAATTTATCTCGTATATGAAAAATAATCCCCAAGTTAACTATGTTGAAACAGCGCCAGCAATGACGGGAGAAGATTTTGGATTTTTATTAGCTAAATTCCCTGGAGTGATGTTTTGGTTAGGGGTAGATGATAATTCCGAACTTCATTCGGCAACGTTAACACCTAATGAAAGCAGTATTATGCGAGGTATAGAAGCTATTAAAGGATTCTTGATTTATAGAATGGAGAAATAAAATTGACAGGATTAATTGATACTGATTTATTAACGGCACTTATAACTCCTTTTGATGAAAATGAAGAAATCGATTATGACAGTTTAAAGAAGCTAACTAATTATTTGATTAGTCAAGGGACCAATGGTTTTGTTATTGGGGGAACAACTGGTGAGACACCAACTTTATCTCATGATGAAAAAATTGAGCTCTATACTAAATTTGGTGAAATTGTAAATGGCCGTGTTCCAGTCATTGCTGGAACTGGAAGCAATAACACCGCTGAAACAATTGCATTTACTAATGAAGTAGCAAAAATTAAAGGAATTGACTATGCCTTAGTTGTTGTTCCTCCTTATAACAAGCCGAATCAGCGTAGTATGGTAGCTCACTTTACTGCAGTAGCCGAGAATATTGATCTTCCAATTTTGATTTATAACATTCCAGGCCGTGTTGGAGTCAAAATGAATAAGGAAACAGTGGTTCAACTCTCTCACATTGAAAATATTAAAGGAATTAAGCAATGTGCCAGTTTAGAGGAATTGGAATACATTATTGATCATAAGGATAATGATTTCCAAGTCTTTACTGGGGAAGATAGTCAAGCTCTAACTGCGCGTTTGCTTGGGGCCAATGGAGTTGTATCAGTAGCTTCCCACATTTACTCTAAACAAATGCGTGAAATGTACGATGATTTGTACGCTGGAAACTATCCTGAGGCTGCTCGCTTGCAACGATGGTTAACACCAAGAATGGCTGCATTATTTATGTATCCATCCCCATCGCCGGTTAAAGCAGTTTTGAATGCACAGGGATTTAAGACTGGTGGTTGTCGTTTGCCATTAGTAAGTTTAAATGAAGAAGAAAAAGTAACCTTAGCACAACATTTAGGCTTAAAAGATGATGCTTTAATGCACGAATTACCACTAGATTTAGGAAAAGAAGTGGAAGAAAATGACTAAAAAAGTTTTAATTGCCGGTTTTGCGGGTGCCATGGGACAAAAAGTAGTTAACTTAGTAAATAATATGGCCGATTTTGAAATTGTAGCAGGTCTTAGTCCCCATGCTAATCATGATCCTGAAGAATATCATCTTCCGGAGAGTGCTCAAATTTTCAATCAATTAAGTGATATTCCTGAAAATATTTCTGATATTTGGATTGACTTCACTACTCCTAATGCAGTTTATGAAAATGTAAAATATGCAATTTTGCATCATATTTCACCGATCGTGGGAACGACTGGTTTAAATGATAAACAAGTGACAGAACTAAAGAACTTAGCTAAAAAAGAAAAAGTAGGAGGGCTAATTGCTTCTAATTTTGGAATGTCTGCGGTCTTACTGATGAAATTTGCAAAAGAAGCTGCCAAATACTTTCCAGATGCTGAAATTATTGAAATGCACCATGCGGATAAAAAAGATGCCCCCTCTGGAACGGCTTTAAGCACGGCAAAATTAATTGCGGAAAATCGGCCAAAACATGAAAGTGCTCCTAATGAAGTTGAAAGCTTAGCTCATGTTCGTGGTGGTGATTATGAAGGAATTAAGATCCATTCGGTTCGTCTTCCAGGTTACATTGCTCATGAACAAGTTTTATTCGGCGGTAACGGAGAAGCTTTGACTATTCGACAAGATTCGTTTGATCGTGAATCATTTATGAGCGGAGTTAAAGTAGTACTTGAAAAAATTGATTCTTTACATGAATTAATAGTTGGATTAGAAAATATTTTATAGATAGTGAGGTCTAAAATGCCAGAATTAGCTGATAATCTTCATTTTAGTGAAAAGGTTGAAAAGTTAAAGCCATCAGGAATTAGGATTTTTGATAATAAAGTTTCAGAAATTCCCAACATTATTAAGTTGACTTTAGGTGAACCAGACTTAAATACACCTGAACATGTAAAAAAGGCGGCTGTTAAAAGTATTGAGGAAAATGACTCTCATTATGCTCCTCAAAAAGGAAAGAAGGAGCTTTTAGAGGCTATTAGTTGTTTTTTAGACAAAACCATTCACGTTAAATATGACCCTAAGAGTGAAATTGTAGCTACAGTGGGAGCTACAGAAGCAATTAATGCCGCTATTTTTGCTTTATTTAATCCCGAAGATAAAATTTTAGTCCCTACACCTATTTTTTCACTTTATTGGCCAGTTGCTAATTTAGCTGGGGTTCAATATTCTTTAGTGAATACAGCAAGCGATGACTTTAAACTTACTGCCAAAAAATTGGAAGAGGTAGTAAAAAATGACCCGACTATTAAAGGGGTAATTCTCAACTATCCGACTAATCCAACTGGAGTTGAATATACTCATGAAGAAATCAAGCAACTGGCTAAAATAGTCGAAAAATACAATCTTTACATGATTACTGATGAAATTTATAGTTCATTAACTTATGGTGCTGAGCATTATTCAATTGCTACTGAGATTCCAGAGAGAACTTTATATATTTCTGGTTTATCTAAATCTCACGCAATGACGGGTTACCGTTTAGGCTATATTGCTGGACCAAAAAAGGTAATGTATCAAATTAGTAAGGTTCACGGCTTAATGGTTACTACCACTACTGATTCCTCTCAAGCAGCGGCGATTGAGGCACTTACTAATGGAATTAACGATTCAGAAGAATATAAAAAGATTTATCAAAAAAGACGTGATTTTGTAGTAAATGAATTAAGTAAAATGGGAGTTGAATTTGTTAAACCCCAAGGTGCATTTTATATTTTTGCAAAAATTCCAGAAAAATATGGCACCGATGATATGCAATTCGCACTAGATTTAGCTTTTAAGAAAAAAGTTGGGGTTACTCCAGGAAGTGCATTTGGACCTGGTGGAGAAGGTTACATTAGATTATCCTATGCTTCATCAGATGAGGCTTTGCAAGTTGCGTTAAAGAGAATTGGGGAGTTTTTAAAAGAAGGTAATGAAGAATGAGTAAGGAATATAATGTTGCAATTTTAGGTGCTACTGGTGCGGTTGGAAGAAGAATGATTGACCAATTGGCTAAGTCAACGATTCCGATTAAAAGCGTGAAGCTGCTTGCTTCATCACGTTCAGCGGGCACGCATCTTAAGTTTCGAGATCAAGATTTAGTCGTTGAAGAAACTACTCCGGATTCTTTTAATGGAATTGATTTAGTGTTATCTTCAGCCGGTGGAAGTGTATCAAAGAAGTTTTTGCCAGAAGCAGTTAAAAGAGGGGCCGTTTGTGTAGATAACACCAGTGCGTTTAGAATGGATGAAGACGTGCCTTTAGTCGTTCCAGAAGTTAATCCGGAAGCTTTAAAAAATCATCACGGCATTATTGCTAATCCAAATTGTTCCACTATTCAGATGGTTATGGCGCTAGAACCAGTTCGCAGAAAGTTTGGCTTAAAGCAAATTATTGTTTCAACTTATCAAGCAGCTTCTGGTGCAGGTCAAGCCGCAATCGATGAACTTAAGAAGGAATCGCAAGATTATTTAGATGGTAAAGATATGCACGAAGATGCGCAAATTTTACCTACTAAAGGCGATAAAAAGCATTATCCTTTAGCATTTAATTTGCTTCCTCAAATTGATGTTTTAGAAGATAGTGGTTATTCTCATGAAGAATGGAAAATGATTCACGAGACTAAGAAGATTATGCTCAATGATATGAATTCTAAGGATATTAAAGTTACTGCAACTTGTGTGCGTGTACCGGTACCAATCGCTCATGGGGAAAGTGTTTATTTCACTGTGGAAGATGAATCAGCTACTGCGGAAGATATTATGGATGTAATTGCAGATTTCCCAGGGGATGTATTACAAGACGATATTAAAAATCAAATTTATCCTCAACCAATTAATGCAGAAGGTTCACGCGATACCTTTGTTGGAAGAATTCGTCCTGATTATGAAAACAAGGGAGCCTTTAACATGTGGGTTGTCTCCGATAACTTATTAAAAGGCGCTGCTTGGAATACTGTAGAAAATGCAGAGTATTTGGTAAAGATGGGTTTGATTTAGTAAAAAAGAGATTGATTTAAAATCAACCTCTTTTTTATATTGTATTTGGCAAAACGAAGTAAAACGACTTTGCATTAATAAGCCTACTACTGTCCCTAAGTGCAAAGCATAGATGGTGTAGTTTTTAAGAAAACAAATTGCAATGACA
>JAHLFT010000061.1 GCA_018883635.1 Candidatus Lactobacillus pullistercoris | reverse complement strand
TAAATTATGTTAAGTAAAATATAAAAAATAAAAAAGCCTGTTTTCAATCACAAAAATTGAATATAGACTTTTTTATTAAAAATTTTTATTTCAAATTTGAAAACTTACTATTATCTTTATGAGTATGTGCTGTGATTGTAGGAATAATTGCTGCAAAAAGAATCCCAAATACTACACCAATTATCAATGCTTCTGTTGGATTAAAAGTACTTTGAGTTAAAGGAGCAGCGATGAAACCAACAACCATCATATAGATAACGCTCCAAATAATAGTGACAATATAGCGACCCATAGTTATTCCTTCTTTCATTTATGAATTTTATCAAAATAAAATCAGCTTTTCAAACTATAACTTAACTATTTGGTATACTTTAAGCAAAGGAAGGTGGCGGAAAATGAAAATTGCATCATTACAAAATTTAAGTACTTTTACTTTATTAGAAAGTCCAACCAAAATAACTGATTTATTATCTGCTGCCAAAAATAAAGGTTATGAATCAGTTGCCTTAACGGATATTAATGTCACATATGGCTTAGTTAATTTTTATGAGCAAGCTAAAAAAGTTGGTATCAAACCAATTTTGGGGATGCAGGTCAGAATTAATGGCTTGATTGATTCAGCAAATAAATATGATTTAATCGTTCTTGCTAAGAATAATAATGGTTATAAAAACATTTTAAAGCTTTCAAGTGCAATTAATTTATTAACTGAGAATGGTGAGAATGATAAAGTTTTAACTTTAACTGAATTAAAAAAATATCTTGAAGACTTAGTTATTATTGTGCCAGCAAATGAGCATAGTGAATTATTAATAACTTCTAGGCAAAATGAAGCCTTAGGTTCAGATTACATCAGAGATTTAAAAAAATTAATTCCTGCAAAAAGTGATCTATATTTGGGTGTTTATGCGAATAAAAACCAAGAAAATTACTATTCTTATGTTCAGTCACTAGCTAAACAGTTCGAACTACCAATGGTAGCGACAGAAGATAATCAGTATTTAAATCCCCGTGATCAGTTTGCACGTAAAGCTTTATTAGCAATTAAGCATGGTGATCAACTACATGATGCATTAGCTTTATCTAAACAAAAAGGCTCACATTATTTGGTTTCAGCGCAAGAATTATTAATGAGATATCATGAATTTTATTTAGATAAAGCAGTTGAAAATACTTGGAAGATAGCTGATGAATGCAATGCAGAAGTTGTTTTTCAAAAACCAGTTTTACCAAAATATCATCAAACAAAGTTTGCTAGTTCCAAAGAATATTTAAGAGTTCTTGTTCAAACGGGTTTGAAGCAGCGTTTTACTAATGGAAAAATTCCAGCTAATTATCAACAACGCCTTGATTATGAGCTAAAAGTAATTAATCAGATGGGCTTTGATGATTATTTCTTAATAGTGTGGGATGTTATAAATTATTGCCATCGTGTTCAAATAACTACCGGGCCCGGTCGTGGCTCAGCATGTGGTTCTTTAGTCTCTTATTCATTAAGAATTACGGAAATAGATCCAATTAAGTATCAATTATTATTTGAACGTTTTTTGAATCCTTCACGACATGAAATGCCAGATATTGACCTTGATATCCCGGATGTAAAACGTGATGAAGTAATTGAATATATGTACCATAAATATGGTATGGATCATGCTGCCCAAATTTTAACTTTTGGTACCTTAGCTGCAAAACAAGCATTAAGAGATACTGGTCGTGCTTTTGGCTTAAGTACAGTTGAAATGTCAAAATGGACACGTGCGATTCCTTTTAGTAAAACAAAAATTACCTTATCTCAAGCTTATAAAGAATCTCGGCAACTTCGTTTAATTGTTGATACTACAGATCTTAATAAACTTTTATTTAAAACAGCACAAGCACTGGAGGGTTTACCGCGTCATTATTCAATTCATGCTGCAGGGCTTGTGATTAGTGATAATTCAATTGCCGCAATTTCAGGCCTTCAAGCTGGACAACTAGGAATTCCAGTTACGCAACAGACTAAAAAATATGTTGAATCGTTGGGACTGTTGAAGATTGATTTCTTAGGTCTAAGAAATTTAACTATTTTAGGCAATACTTTGTCTCTAATTAGAAGTCAAGGTGTTAATTTAGATCCAAATAAAATACCTCTAAATGATGCCAAAACTTTGTTTTTATTTAGAGAGGGAAAGACCGATGCAGTTTTTCAATTCGAATCGGATGGAATAAAAAGGGTACTTTGCAACTTAAAACCAGATAATTTTGAAGATTTAGTAGCTGTTAATGCATTGTATCGTCCGGGTCCAATGCAAAACATTTCAACTTTTATTGCTAGAAAAAAAGGCATTGAACCAGTTCGTTATCCAGATCCAAGTTTGAAAAAAATTCTATCACCGACATACGGAATTCTGGTGTATCAAGAGCAAGTTATGCAGACAGCCCAAATTTTGGCCGGCTTTTCATTAGGAGAAGCCGATATTTTAAGACGGGCAATGTCTAAGAAAAATCAAGAGATTATTAATGAACAAAGAAGCAAGTTCATTGATGGTGCAATAAAGAAGGGACACAGACCTGATGTTGCTAAACGGGTTTATCAATATATTGAACAGTTTGCTAATTATGGCTTTAATCGTTCCCACGCCGTAGCATATACCAAAATTGCATATTGGTTAGCTTATCTTAAGGTTCATTATCCTGCCGCATTTTACACAGCTTTATTAAATTCATCGGGTGCTAGTAAGGTAAAGGCCCAAAATTATATCTTGGAAGCTCAAAATGAGGGCATCAAGATACTTCCTCCTGATATTAATAAGAGTGGAATAGATTTTAAACTTGAAGATGGCAAAATTTTAGTTGGCTTAAGAGCAATAAAAGGACTAAGAAATGATTTTATTAAAGAAATTGTTAGCTTAAAAAAGCCAATAACTTCGTTGAGTGATTTTTTGCGGAAAATTAGTTTAAAATTTTTGCAAGTAGATTCAATAAAGACCTTGATTATGGCGGGATGTTTTGATCAAATTGAAAAAAATAGAAATGAATTACTTTTAAATTGTAAAGATTTAGTAGAAAATGTGCAGCTTACTGGTCAAAACCTGTCACTTTCTGAAAGTTTAGGTGGAGTGCCGCTGAAAGAAACACCAGAGCCGACCAATAATGAAAAAGCAGAGATGGAAGAACAAGTTTTAGGCTTCTCAACGACGACGACTCCAATTTTGGCTGTACAAAAATACGCTAAAAAATTTAATGCGAAACAGCTCGCTGATTTTGAAATTAATGAAACTGGAATTAGTGTTGGCAAGCTTATGAGTTTGAAATTAATTCGTACTAAAAAGGGAAATACAATGGCTTTTGCTAGTTTTGCAGATTCAAAAGATAAGCAAGAGGTTGTCATTTTCCCGACTGTGTATGAAAAAGTAAATCAAATTCTTAAAGAAGGTAATATCTATTTATTAGGTATTAAATGTCAAAGTGATCGTTATGATAATAGTAAAAAACAATACTTATTAACAAATTTAAAACTTGTTAATTTTAAAGAATAAAGTAGCTTCAACCAATGTAAGCGCTAATATTAATTTTCCTTGATAAATCGCGAAATAAAAGCATTTTTTTTGAGATTTTTGGCGCGAAAAATGTTAATATTTATGTGATGTGAGAAATTACACAAATAATCATGATGAGGTGAATTCATGAAACGGATTGGTATTTTAACTAGTGGCGGCGACGCTCCTGGTATGAATGCAGCAATTAGAGCTGTTACCAAGACTGCCATTCATCACGGACTTGAAGTTGTTGGTATTCGTTACGGTTTTGCCGGCTTAGTTGCTGGTGACTTTGTTCCGCTAACTGCGGAAGACGTAGACCACAAAATTAGTCAAGGTGGAACTTTCTTATATTCAGCACGTTATCCAGAATTTGCACAAGAAGAAGTGCAAAAAAAGGGTGCAGAACAATTAAGAAAGCACGGCATTGATGCGGTTATCGTTATTGGCGGTGATGGATCATACCATGGTGCATTAGCTTTAACTCGTCTTGGAATTAATTCAGTTGGTTTACCTGGAACTATTGATAACGATATTCCATATACTGAATATACTATTGGCTTTGATTCTGCTTGTCGTACCGCAATGGATGCAATCGATAAGATTCGCGACACTGCAAGTAGTCATCACCGAGTATTCATTGTTAACGTAATGGGTCGTGAATGTGGTGATATTGCTATGCGTGTGGGCTTAGCGAGTGGAGCAGATGCAATTGTTATTCCTGAACGTCCTTATGACATTAAGGCAATTGCTGAAACTCTTAAGCAAGGATTTGCGGATGGTAAAGATCATGGCCTTGTAGTGTTAGCTGAAGGTGTCATGGAAGCTGAAGATTTTAAGAATGAACTCTTAAAATATGGTGACTTTGATGCTCGTGGCAACGTTTTAGGCCATATGCAACGTGGTGGTTCACCAACAGTCGAAGACAGAGTAAATGCTACTAAGATGGGTAATTATGCGGTTAACTTGCTTCTTGATGGTAAAGGCGGTTTAGCTGTCGGCATGGAAAATGGTCAACCTAATACCCACGACATTCTTGATCTGTTTGATGGCAAACACCAAGGTGACTACTCATTGTTAGATGTTAATGAAGAAATGACTAAAAATTAGTCGATTTTTTGGAGAGGATTTTTTAGATAATGAAGAAAACTAAAATTGTTAGTACTTTAGGGCCAGCTTCTAATGATATTGAAACTATTACTGCTTTAGCAAAAGCTGGTGCAAACGTATTCCGTTTCAACTTCTCACACGGTGACCACCCAGAACACTTGGCACGTATGAAGATGGTTCGTCAAGTGGAAAAGGATACTGGTATGCTTCTTGGTATCGACCTTGATACTAAGGGTGCTGAAATCAGAACCACTGAACAAGAAGGCGGCAAGTTCACTATTAATACTGGTGACAAGATCCGTGTTTCAATGGATGATACCAAGAAAGGTAACAAGGATATGATCCACGTTACCTACGATGGTTTGTACGATGATACTCATGTTGGTGGTCACGTATTAATCGATGACGGTTTAGTTGACCTTTTGATTAAGGAAAAAGACGACGCTAAGAGAGAACTTGTTTGTGAAGCTCAAAACACCGGTGTCATTGGTTCTAAGAAGGGTGTTAACGCTCCTGGTGTTGAAATTCGCCTTCCAGGTATTACTGAAAAAGATACTGACGATATTAAGTTCGGTTTACAATACGGTATTAACTTCATTACTGCTTCATTTGCTCGTAAGGCACAAGATATCTTAGATATTCGTGCTCTTTGTGAAGAAGCAGGTGCAGATTACGTTAAGATCTTCCCTAAGATTGAATCTCAAGAAGGTATTGACAACGCTGACGAAATCTTGCAAGTTTCAGATGGTTTAATGGTAGCTCGTGGTGACATGGGTGTTGAAATTCCATTTATGGAAGTTCCATTCGTACAAAAGAGTTTGATCAAGAAGGCTAATGCTCTTGGTAAGCCAGTTATTACTGCTACTCAAATGCTTGACTCAATGCAAGAAAACCCACGTCCAACTCGTGCCGAAGTTTCTGACGTTGCTAACGCTGTTCTTGACGGTACTGACGCAACTATGCTTTCAGGTGAATCAGCAAATGGTTTATACCCAGTTAAGGCTGTTAAGGCTATGGCTGAAATTGATGAACGTACTGAAAAGCAAATGCTTAAGCGTAATACTTTAGCTCTTCAAAGATTTGAAGAATACAAGGGTTCAAACGTTACTGAAGCTATCGGTGAATCAGTTGTTCGTACTGCTCAAGAATTAGGTGTTAAGACTATTATTACTGCAACTAAGTCTGGTTACACTGCTCGTATGATTTCTAAGTACCGTCCAAATGCTGATATCCTTGCTATGACTTTTGATGAAAAGATTCAACACTCATTGGGTATCGTTTGGGGTGTAACTCCATTATTGACCGAAAAACCAAAATCAACTGATGATATGTTTGAAAAGGCAGCAGAAGTTGCTAAAGAAAAGGGCTTTGTAAAAGATGGTGACCTTGTAATCATCGTTGCTGGTGTTCCAGTTGGTGAATCAGGTACTACTAACGTTATGAAGTTACAAATCATTGGTAACAAGCTTGCACAAGGTTTAGGTGTTGGTAATGGTTCTGTTGTTGGCAAAGCAGTTGTTGCAAACTCAGCAGCAGAAGCTAACAGCAAAGTAAACGAAGGTGACATCTTAGTTGCTAAGACTACTGATCCTGATTACATGCCAGCTATCAAGAAGGCTTCTGGTTTAGTAGTTGAAGCTTCTGGCTTAACTTCACACGCAGCTGTTGTTGGTTTATCATTAGGTATTCCAGTTGTTGTTGGTACTACTGATGCAACTGAAAAGATTTCTGATGGTACTACAATTACTGTTGATGCACGTCGTGGCGCTATTTACCAAGGTGAAATTTCAAACCTTTAATTCAGAAATAATTAAATAAAAATAGTCAGCTTAATAGCTGGCTATTTTATTTTGTTCAAAATTTGCGTATACTGTTAAGGTGATATGTAAAATAGGAGATCAAAATGCTTGGAACAATTCAAACTGGAAAAATTATTGATCAAAATAAAGATGCTTATTATGTGCAAATAGATGGCATAACTTATGAATTAAAGAAACAAGAAATTACCCAAGAGCAAGTACCTGAAGTGGGTGATAAAATTCGAGGATTTATTTACGATAATAAAAATCATGATCGTGAAATGACGCAATTCTTACCATTTTCACAACCAGATCAATATGGTTGGGGTAAAGTTACCGATGTTAGATTTGGTCTTGGTGTATTTATTGATATTGGCTTACCAGATAAAGATGTGGTACTTTCTATGGATGATTTACCACTTGATAAAGAACGCTGGCCAAGAAAAGATGATCGGCTTTTAGTAAGAATTGAAACTGATGAAAAAGATAGAATTTGGACAAAATTAGCCGATGAAAACATTTTCGAACAACTTGCTGCACATTTTCCAAATAATATGAATAATAAAAATGTTTTTGGAACAGTTTATTCTAGTCGTCAAATAGGAGCTTTTGTTATAACTAATGATTACTATTTGGCTTTTGTTCATTCGTCTCAAATGGCTCGTCCATTGCGCTTAGGTGAACAATTTAAAGGAAGAGTTATTGGAATTAGTCAGTATGGTAGATTAAATTTGAGTAGCTTGCCAAGAGCTTTTGAAGAAATTGATGATGATGCACAAATGATTTTAATGAGTTTACGTAGAAAAGCTGACAAAACATTAGCATTTTACGATAAATCTGATGCAAGTGAAATAAAAAATTATTTCGGTATTTCTAAATCTGCTTTTAAACGTGCCTTAGGTCACTTATTAAAAGCAAATTATATTAGTGAAGATAAGGCAGCAGGAACTATAACTTTAATTAATGATCCAGAACAAAAAGATGAGTAAATTAAAAGATCAAGTGGAAGATTATCTCAGGTATAGTCAACTCGAAAGAGGTCTTAGTGAGAATACAATTACTGCGTATCGGCAGGATTTAATGGAATTTATTTCTTTTTTAGAAAAAGAAAATTTCGAAAGCTGGCCCACTGAAGCAGTAGACATTGATGCTTTTTTAGCTAGACAAAAGGATCTCAATAAAGCAACGAGTTCGATTAGTAGGATGATTTCTAGTCTAAGAAAATTTTATCAATGGCTGGCTCGACAAAATATTCAGAAGCTTAATCCTATGATTGAGATTGATTCTCCCAAAAAAGAAAAAAGCTTTCCTATTGCCTTGAGTGAAAATGAAATTCAAGAATTATTGAATGCACCTGATGTTAATAAAAAATTGGGTTTAAGGGATAGAGCATTACTGGAAGTTATGTATGCGACTGGGATAAGAGTTAGTGAAGCAATAAATCTGAAATTAGAAGATATTCATCCTGCCTTGCGATTAATTAAAGTTTTCGGTAAAGGTTCTAAGGAAAGACTAGTACCGATTAATGAAGTTGCATTACAATGGCTTCAGAAGTATGAAAAAGAAGTCAGAGATCCTCTAATTTTAAAAAGTGGAAAGTATAACGACTATACATTCTTAAATAGTCGAGGCAGGGCTTTGACGCGACAAGCGGTGTGGCAAATTATAAAACGTTATTGTACAATAGCAGGTATTGATAAGGATGTTACTCCACATACTTTACGACATACTTTCGCAACTCATTTATTAGAAAATGGAGCGGATTTAAGAGTAGTTCAGGAAATTTTGGGTCACTCTGATATTAGTACAACGCAGATTTATACAAATCTAACACAAAAACATATTTTGCAAGTGTATAAAGAAACGCATCCACGAGCTTAGGTGATTAAATGTTAATTCAATATAAAAAAGATTTTGAAAAAACGGCAATGGGTTTATTGTCATATTTGCCAGATTTTAAAAATATTGATAATTTAACTGAAGAAATCAAGTTAAATGAGAAAGATAATAATTTCGTCCTTTATCTATTTCGAAATAATGAGGGAAATATTGTTGGTGTTATTGGTACAGAAGAGGAAAACAATTTTATTATCGTTCGTTACATTTCTTTAGCGCCAGGTTTTCGTGAACAAAAATACGAAAAAAAGGTTATCAATAATCTTCAAGATAATAATCCTAATATGACTATTTCCGCTTTACCTGAATATACTTATTTATTGAAGCTACTTAAAAATAATGAAAATAAATAAAGATAATTTAACATTAGAATTACCCAATTTTGAGGGACCTTTAGATTTATTATTGCATCTTATTCAATCGCAAAAAATAGATATCTATGATATTCCGATTGCACAAATAACTAGTCAATACTTAGATTATTTGAAGAAAATGCAACAATTAAATTTACAAATTGCAGGTGAATACTTTGTGATGTCTTCAACTTTACTAAGAATAAAGTCGCAGTATTTATTACCCAAAAATGATTTTGTCGAAGATGATGTTCAAGAAGATCCTCGTGATGAATTAGTACAACAATTAGTACAATATTCTGTTTTTAAGAAGATCTCACAATATTTTAAAAAGAGAAATGAAGAAGCAGCCGTAGTAGTAGCCAAAGAAGCAAGTGTGTCTAAAGAACAGAAAATAAAGCCCCTTCCTTTAGGACAAATAACACCAGAAGAATTAAGCAGCACTTTTTCTCTGATTGTTAGAAAATTAAAATTGAAAAAACCAGATTTTGTTTCTATTGAAGTAAAAGAAACGCCGATAGATGAAATGATAGATTATTTACAAAAAAGGATTGAAAAAGAAGGAAAAGTTACATTTTTTTCATGCATTCCAAAAATGAACAATTTATCAGATGTTATCGGTCTTTTCTTAGCGAGTTTAGAGTTATGTAAAAAGCATCTTGTGGTTTTAAGTCAGAACCGTTCGTTTGGAGACCTTAATATAGAAAGAATAAATGAAAATGACAAGTAAGATAGCTGAACTTGAATCATTGCTATATGTTGCCGGTGATAATGGTCTTGATATAAAAAGTTTATGCGAATTATTACATATTACTGAAGTTGAACTCAACAATTTAGTAGTTAAACTAAAAAGAAAATACGAAGATGATTCGCAGTGTGGTTTACAAATAATTCAATTAAATGATCTTTTTAAGATGACAACCAATCAGAGGACAAGTGAAATTGTTCAAAAATATTTTGATAAAGATTTAACCAAAACACTTAGTCAATCTGCTTTAGAAATTTTGTCGATTGTTGCTTATCGGCAACCTATTACTCGAATAGAGATAGATGATATTCGTGGTGTTAATTCTTCAGGAGCATTACAAACTTTAAGCTGGCGTGGGCTTGTAAAAGCAGATGGTAAAAAAGATGCACCCGGCCATCCTAATCTTTATGTAACGACAGATTATTTTTTACAATATTTCAATTTTGAAAGCTTAGCAGATTTGCCTTTAATTGAAGATTTTGAAGATGAAAATTTTGAGGATGAAGAAAAATTAGACTTTGATGATCCTGATTTTAATAACAAAGGAGAAGACTAATGGCATTAGAAAGATTGCAAAAAGTAATTGCAGAAGCTGGAATTGCGTCACGTCGAAAAGCTGAAAAGATGATTTTAGCCGGAAGAGTTAGAGTTGATGGTAAAATCGTTACTAAATTAGGAACAAAAGTCGATACATTTAGTAATATCACTGTCGATGATGAACCAATTGAAAGAGAAAGTTTACACACCTATCTTTTTTATAAACCACGTGGAGTAGTTTCGACTGCTCATGATGATAAAGGTAGAAAAACTGTTGTCGATTACTTTTCTGATGTTCCATATCGTTTATATCCCGTTGGAAGACTGGATTATGACACGTCTGGTGCTCTGTTGATGACAAATGATGGTAAATTAGCTAATTTGTTAATGCATCCGCGTAATGAAGTACCTAAAGTCTATGTGGCAAAGATCAAAGGAATTCTTAAGCCTGAAGAAATTATCACTTTGAAAAAAGGCGTTAAGATGGATAAAAGAAAATCTGCGCCTGCAAAAGTTAAGGTTTTGAAAACAAATCCAAAAAAGGATACGCAAATAGTTCAACTGACTATTCACGAAGGACATTACCACCAAGTTAAAAGAATGTTTAAGGCAGTTGGTCATTTGGTAGAAAAATTATCTCGTGAAAAATATGCTTTTCTTGACTTACATTCTTTGACTTCAGGTGAATATCGTGAATTATCACGCGAAGAAGTTGACAGATTAAAGAGCGTTGATTAAACTAAGGATGTAATTAAATAAGTTTTGTTGTCTTCAGGGCAGGGTGAAAATCCCGACCGGCGGTAAAGTCCGCGACCCACGTAAGTGGTTGAACTTCGAAAGAATACCGATAGTTATAGTCTAGATGGAAGAAGACAGACCTAAAAAAGATAATAGAAATTTTTGAAGGTCTGTTGCTGAAGCAACAGACTTTTATTTTTAGGGAGGATCATCTAAGATGACTAAAAACAAAACTAATAGTTTAACTAATTTAATAGCTTATGCATTAATTGGAGCAATTTCTTTTGTAGTTATGAAATTTGAATTTCCAATAATTCCTGGAGTTGGATTTTTAAAATTTGATTTCTCAGATGTTGTTGTAACAATCGGTACATTTTTATTTGGACCATGGGCTGGTGGATTAATTGCTTTAATTAGAACACTTTTAAGTTTGATTTTTAGCGGATTTGCTTTGCCAAGCATCGTAGGTCAAATTGCTGCTTTTCTTGCAACTTTATCTTTTGCTTTACCTTTTTATGCTTGTGCAAAGAAAATTAATATAGAAAATCGGAAGACTAAAAAAGGTATTCTATTTCCAATTTTGGGCTTAATTATTGGAATTGTTGCAATGACAATTATTTTAGCGGTAACTAATGCATTTATCTTAACTCCAATTTATGCAATTACTTCAATGGCTAATGTACCTGCAATTGGTAGTTACCAACAGTTATATGATTTTACAGTTAAAAGCTATTTAAGTGGTTTATTACATTTACCATCAATGAGTGCTTATATTTTTGGAATAATTGTTCCGTTCAATTTGTTAAAGGGAGCAATTAACGCAGTAGTTGTTTACATTCTTTTTGAAGCAACTTTGAAAAATATTAGGCCATTTGTTCAAAAGAAATTTAATTTAAATAAATAGAATTAGTAAAAAGATATCGTTTATTTAACAGTAAACTATATCTTTTTATTTTTTATTAACTTTATTGTCGCTTAATCTATGCTAAAATTTAACATAGATAATAAGTGGGAGGAAAAAGCTAATGGATAATACTCCAAATGGCCCATATAAGCATTATGAGCGTCCTAGCCATGGAAGAGCTGACAATGAACAACCAAGTCCTGGTGGAAATTGGAGAATTGTAATTAGTGTATTAATAATCGTACTAGTAATTTTAATACCAGTTGTACACTATTTTGCCTCAAGAAATGTTCAAAAAGCTGAACAACCTAAAGAAGTTCAGAGAGTGAGCCAGGTTAGTTCACATAGAAGTGTCGTTAAGCATAAAAAACATGTTGCTAAAAACAAGAAGAAGTCTAATAATTTAACTAATTCTTTAAGTGCACAACACAAATCTGGAGCAAAAACTTATGTTGTTCAAGATGGAGATACTTTAACCGATATTGCTGAAAAGCATGGAATGAGTGTTAGTGAATTAGCAGCACTTAATGGCTTAGATCAAGATTCTAGTATTAATGCTGGAGATACTTTAAAATTAAAATAAATTAAAGGAAGGAATAAAAGAGATCAATCGTCTCTTTTTTTACGGATATGCAAGTAGCTATTGATGGACCTGCTTCAGCAGGGAAAAGTACAGTTGCCAAACTTATTGCGAATAAGTTGGATTTTGTTTATATTGATACAGGTGCAATGTATCGTGCTTGTACAGTAATTGCACGTAACAATCATCTAGATTACGGTGATGAAGATGCAATTATTAAAGCGATTGATAAAGATGGAATTGAATTAAAATCTGAAAATGGTGAACAAAAAGTATATTCTGCAGGGAAAGATATTTCTCTTGAAATTAGAACACCAGAAATTTCTGCAAATGTATCTCAAGTTTCCGCTTTACCAAAAATTCGTAAAAAAATGGTGGCCTTACAAAGAAAGATGTCTGGACAAGTAGATGTCATCATGGATGGGCGTGATATTGGTACAACAGTTTTGCCAAATGCCGAAGTAAAAATATTCTTAGTTGCATCTGCTCGTTCAAGAGCGGAAAGACGGATGAAGGATTTCAAACAACGTGGAATCGAGTCAACGCAAACCGTTGAGCAAATTGAAAAGGATATTGCAGAACGTGACTATAAAGATTCACATCGTAAGATTTCGCCACTTAGAAGAGCAGAAGACGCAATTGAAATCGACACAACAAATATGTCGATTGACCAAGTTGTAGAGAGAATTCTTGCTGAAATTGAAAAAAATAAAAAAAAGTAAAAAAAACATTCAAAATAGTAGAAAATTATTCAACTTTACTTTAAAATAAAACATGATATTGGGAGGTACATATGTCAGAAAACAGTAATCAATTTTTAGACGCATTAAAGCAAATGCAAGGAGTTGAGGTCGGAGATATTGTCGATGTCGAAGTATTAGAC
>JAHLFT010000060.1 GCA_018883635.1 Candidatus Lactobacillus pullistercoris | reverse complement strand
ATTTTCTAATTTTTCACTTTCATTTTTTAAGTATTTCTTAAATGCACTCTCATATGTTACAATTTTGTTGCAAAAATGAACATTTTTCATAATAATGAATATAGAGATTGCTTTTTGAGGTGATTATTATGCTACCATTTCTTATTATTGTTTTAATTTTGGTTGCGTCGGTAATTGGTGAATTTATGTTTGGCAGTCTTAGTAACCAAGAAACTGGAAAACATAGTGCAACTACCAATCGCTTACGAGATCGAAAAGCTTAATCTTATATTCCGTTCAACACAAGAGGCCGAGGAAATTCCTCGGCCTCTTGTGTTTTATCTTAATGTTGGTCAATCATTGCTTGGTAAGCATCGGAAATTTGATCAGGTGTTAACTGCCAATCACTAATTCCCATTTTTAGCAAAAGATGCCAAGCATGCCGAAAGCTTTCTTGTTGATGATTAAAATAGGCATCACTCAAGAAGTGTTTAATTGCTAGATACGATTTATTAAGGTCTGCTAACTTTGTAGATCTTTTTGCCTCTGTAATTCGTTGCCAGGCTTGATCATCTAGCACAACCAGATGCGTCCACTTCATCTTTGCACTATACAACAAAAGTAAAGCTACTGATTCAACATACGATTTTAGCAAATCTTCTTTGTCTACTTCACTAGGATTAACTACCTTATACCACCCTGCTGCTTCAGCCATATTTGATAAAGAAATGTCAAGGTCAACAAAAATCGTTTGCTTTCTTGTTTCTGGCCCAATCATTAATTCCTTTTCATCATCAATCTTTAATTCTAAATCGATAATTTGGTGAAGCATTTTAGTAATATCTAACATTGCTATGCCTCCACAATAAAATCTACTGCTTATTCTTCCTCATTAGGAGTTGGATCTTCTGATGGTTCTGCCGAAGATACTTCATCTGAAGATTCGTCTTCTGCTACTTCTGTCGTTGCTGGTGATTCTTCATCAACAATCTCCATATGATCTGTTCTCACGGCTAGAGCGGAACGGTTTGCCAAATACCACTCGCGAACCAGGTCGTAATGAAGCAATACATCAAAGAACGAAACTTGCTCATCCGAATCTTTAACTAAGAAGGCCCACTCTTGACTATAATCGTCCGGGTCAAAAGCAATGTCAAGTTTGGTACCTTGATCTAATAGTAACTCAGCCCCATTATTTCGTGGTAAATTCATCAACATGTAATCTTCATCAGCAGTCGCAACAAATAAACGATCAATTACTGTCAGTGGAAGTTCAGGCTTATTCAACATAAAGCGGCGATCATTTGCAGTTGCTAAAATGCCTAGATCAATCGTGAAATCAAGATCTTTTTGCAAGTATTTAGCAAAATCAATCAGAGGTTTAACCGCATCCCGTAACTCAAGGTCAGTATGCTGTTTAAGCGCATAAACGATAAAATAATTTACTAATGCGCGGTTATTAAATTGCATTAATTTATCTTCTAAGCTTAGATAGAAAAGTGGTTCATGCTGACTTTGCTCTGTAAAAGCCGCTTCTCCCCGACTATCGACCTCAAATTTAAAAATAGCTTCACCGCCAATAGCCGCAACAGTCGCTTCAAATTCATGGTTTAATTCATTTTCTGCAACGTTAACCGCTGTATCCCCATGCATTTTTAATAGGCGATCCATAAAAATCAGATAATAGTCAGCCGCCTTATAGTGTGGCGGAAAATTAATAAACGCGTTTGCCAAATCCATTTTGGTTAGTTTATTAGCGGCTGATAATAGATTCTTAGCATCCTTAGTCTGGGCTAACTGGTCTAAAAGGTCAACATATTTTTGTCCAAGGCTTAAAACATCTTTAAAGGAATCAGAAAGAGCCTGGACCCGTTCACTAGGAGAAGTCACGATTCGATTATTGCTCATCGTCGTCCACCTGCTTTCCTTCTGATCCATTTAAACTGGCTAAATAATTAGCATATAAATTGCGATTAGCTAATTCGAAATCTTCAAAGCTGCCAAAAGTATCGATAATGCTCTTTTGCTCATAACTTAAAATCGTATTTTCTTTTGATAAGGATAGGACAACGCGTTCATTATCCTTAATAGTTTGGGCTGCATTACGAGCTTCTTCTTCTTGGTCCTCTAACTTTTGCAGCTGCTCAACCAGTTCCTGGCGACTCTCCTTGTTACGACTTGATTCCCAAATGCCAGACCGTGAACTAATTTCTTTTAATTGTTCTTGAAGGGCTTCTTTACGTTCCTCACGTTCTCGTTGATGATCAATCAAATCTTGGAGACGGTCATTTTCACTAGAGATTTTACTAATCCGGTCACTATTGTAACGTTTATTGTCACGCGCTAATTCAAAAGCCGTCCGTAATTTATCATATTCTGTTTGGTCAAAAGAAAAACGAACATTCAAAACGTCTAATTCACCAAATTGACGGCGATTCCACCAGTTACCAAAATAAATCCGGTAGTGACCAGTTTGATATTCTTCATAATAAAAGAAGGGATAGGTTTTACCCAAATATTTAATTAAGTTTTCACTAAGGTAATTACTTAATTGATCAGCCAAATCATCGACTAGGTTCATTACACCTTTATCATTTGGTTGTTGTTCCCGATGTTCAATCTCTTTAGCATAGCGTTGGTTATCTAGTAATTGGTAGATTTCCCGATCACGATGGTTTGAAATTGCATCATTAAAGCGTCGCAAATACTTTATCTTTGTAATAATTTGTTGATTGATGACTTGAGTAACATCAAGTGAATCACTATTAGTTTCTACACTCGCCATAAGCATGCTCCTTGTCTAAATAACTACCTATTATAATAAATAACTTTACTACCTTTTTTCCACTCTTTTTAAATTTTTTTCAAAAACTTTATATTTTTAGCACAGATCTGTTTTTTGAAGGTAAAAATAAAAGACTTTCCATAATGAAAAGCCTTTATTCCCTTATCCAATTATTCAAATATCAATGAACCCCTAACGATAATTTAGCAAAACGGCTCATCCGATCAATCGTCCAAGCTGGTTCCCAGACAAATTCCACATCAACGTTTTTTACCTCTGGAACCTCTTTTACCGCTTTAGTCACCATATCAGCCAATACATTTGTTAATGGGCATCCCATTGTCGTTAGCGTCATTTCAATCAAACATATTCCATCATTATCGAGATCAATTGTATAAACGAGTCCCAAATTAACAATATCGATATGAAGTTCAGGATCAATAACTGTTGCTAATCGTTGAACAATATCGTCCTTAATTGATTGTTTGTCTCTCATAATTAATTATTTTTCCAATACTTCTCAATAAATTGTTGTCGGCCACCAGCTTCTTCTAAGGCAAAACGCTGCGGATCTTTCTTATAAAAGCCCTGATGATAGTCTTCTGCGGGATAGAATGGCTGCGCATCCTCAATTGTTGTTACAATCTTTGCATCACCAAAACGGCCGCTTTCCTGTAAAGCCTTTTTTGACTCTTCTGCAGTTTTACGTTGTTCATCATTTTTAACGAAAATTACAGGACGATAATTGTCTCCCCGATCTTGGAATTGGCCACTTGCATCAGTCGGATCAGTTTGGTGCCAATAAATCTCTACTAAGTCTTTGTATGAAATTTTATCGGGGTCAAAAGTAATCTTTACTGCTTCTGTATGGCCTGTCGTTCCAGAACATACCTGCTCATA
>JAHLFT010000001.1 GCA_018883635.1 Candidatus Lactobacillus pullistercoris | reverse complement strand
GCTTTATACCCTAATCCAACTGATTTCAGAACTTTCGAACCATTTTTAAAGCAGATGACGACACTAGACAAGTTTGACAAGATTGTCGCTGATGCTGGTTATGGCAGCGAATATAATTATTCAATGTTAGTTTTACTTTTATGTAATAAACTAGTTTAATTTTGTACCACAACTTGTACAGAATGATGCATCAGCAGGATTTTGTGCACCACAATTTGGACAAAATGAGTTTGCAGAAGCAGCGGCATTATTAGCTGCTTGGGGTTGTGCTTGAGTTTGAGTGGCAGGATTTACTGCTTGTTGTGAAGCTTGTTGACCTTGCATTGCATTAACAATTGCTTGTGTATTAGCAACAGATTGTTGATTCAATTGTGCAGTTTGAACTGCGTTTTGAATACGAGTGTTACGATCTGTTTGGTAAGTACCCAAATTCTTAGTAACATCATCAGCAAAAGCTCTGATTTTTTCAGCTTCAAAGAAAGGTACATCAATGCTTTCTCTTACACCATTACGTTCAAATGACATTTGCGTCTTAATTCCTGATAGGAACATCAATACACCGATTAAAGTCAAAACTAAACCAGTAAGTGCGCTGCTTCCAAGGGATGCAACGCCAAAGAAAGCAATTAAAATTCCAAAGAACATCGCACCCAATTTAAATGAACTGTTAGTTTCAACTTGAGAAACACCTTGCATTGGTGTATTTTCTCTCTTTTTACCAGCTGGAATTAATCCAAATAAGACAGTATTAGGCATGTCGATGTGCAAGAAGTTAGCATCCACAGACATACTACCTTTTACCCAAAATGCTAATAAACTTACTGAAAAACTGTTTGCTTCATTTGCTGAATAATTTGATTCTACCATTTTTATATAAATCCCCTTTTTTATTTCAACTAATCGTCTTCATCTTTTGAACTAATCATTTTACCTTTTCCGATGGTCTTGATCTTTTGCTTAGAACCATCCTTTTGAATTTCGGCACCTTTGAATTCCATCACTTGTGTCTTAGTGGAATCGCCGTTATCAAATTTATAGGTAACCTTGAAAATAACGCTACAGCTGTCATCACCTTCAGGGTAAACTGCTTCAACATCAACAGAAGTATCCCAAGAATCAATGTCATCGTTATCATCCCAAGACTTTTGTTGTTGCTTCAAATCACTATAATCTTTATTGCTTGCGCCATCGACAAAGTCATCATCACTATCGTCAGCATCTTTAAAGACATCTCCAAGAAGTGATTCAGCATCATCAGTTGAAATTACGCCCTTCCATTTAGGCTGAACAACGTATTCGCCGTCTTCTTTTGTAACATCATCACTACTTGTATCACTGGCGTCATCGTTATAATCATCATCGTCGTCATAACCAGAATCATAATTATCGAAAGTTCCAAATGATTCTGCCATATCTCTAACTATTTCGGATTTAATAGTCTTATTACCAGTGTTATAAGTTACATAAAGTTCCATATTCTTAGTAATTGGATATGATTCAAAAGTAGCTTTTCCATCTTTATCAAGATCACCAACTTTTTTATCATTAATATAAACTTGACCACCTGGAACACTCTTAACGCTGAAAGTTTGCGTCTCAATATTCATATTCAAGGTCTTATTACCCCAAATATTGGCTGTTGAAGTTGCTGTTAAAACACGCCCAGCAACTTTTGATTTCACATTAAAGTGATATTTACCTGGGAAAACTAAGTTTAATTTCTTATAATATTTTCCCGAGTCACCACTTAACTTACCAATATCTTGGCCATTAACAGTCACTGTTGAATCACCATGATTAGTTTCAACTTGTGGTTGGAAAGTTTTAATATGTAATTTATATTTTGGAAATAGTAATAAATTGCGTCCGCTCTTAACTAATGAAATGTACTTATTAGCATAATCGCTATATTTAAGCGTACTGTTCATTTTAGTAACAGCAGTTTGATGTTCTTGATAATAATTTTGTAATGGCTTCAAAGAATTAGCAGTTACCTTCATATCAGGTGTATCTGCTTCAACATATTGACTGATATC
This sequence comes from Candidatus Lactobacillus pullistercoris, assembly GCA_018883635.1. Classification (GTDB taxonomy): domain Bacteria; phylum Bacillota; class Bacilli; order Lactobacillales; family Lactobacillaceae; genus Lactobacillus; species Lactobacillus pullistercoris. The sequence goes on along the minus strand of JAHLFT010000001.1, from coordinate 11,044 downwards.
TTGCTTTGGATTTCTTAAAGCAGTAGTAATGCGGTCAATTTGATTATTCTTAGAATAATAATGTGAACCCCAAGCATAAAAGCCAATAAAGATAATGGCAAGAACTCCGACAACACCAAGAATTATCTTAGTTTTCTTTTGCATTGGCTTGCGTGACTGACGAGCTGCTGGAGCAGGCCTTACCTGTGTAGGTTGTGAAGCCAGTTTTGATTGACCCGGAGCCTTCTTAGTTACTAAGTTATAGCCACAATTAGAGCAGAATGTTGCGTTCGGCTTAAGTGGATGACCACAACTTGGACAGAATATCTGTGGCTTTTGCGGTTCAGTTTTCTTCATTTCTGGTTGAGAAGAAACTGGCTGACTCGGCTTAATGGGTTGTGTTGGTTGAATTCTTTCAGGTTCCGTCTTTTTAACTACACTTATTTGTGTAGGTTGACTGGGCTGAGTTGGTTTTTCTGCAGGAATCTTAAAACCACAATTAGCACAAAAGGCTGCATTAGGCTTTAATTCTTTCCCACAATTGGGACAAAACTTTTTCATTGATCTTACCCCTAGAACATTCCACTCATATTAACGTGGAATACACTTTCGATTTGACTTGAAACTGCTTGACCAAATACCTTTGTCAAAATCCAAATGACAATAAATTCAACAACAACTAAAATAAGCAAACCGTAGAACTTATCATTTACTGGATTTGGATCAGCAACTACCATCGTGTAGCAAGCTAAAAAGATAATTAGCATTGCACCACTAATTAAGTACATAGCGAACTTAAGCATATCGTTGCTACCGATTAATAGACATACAAAAGTTAAAAGATAAAAGATAGTGCTGAGATTTCCGCAACTCACAATTCTATTTACAACATCAAAGAAGTTTTCATTAATGTTATAAACAAACTTTCTAATAAAGAAAACTGCTGTGAACATTGCTGCCAAAATTATAATTATAAAGAGAAATAGTTCAAATAAAACTGATGTTGAGAAATTGGCAATAATAGCTTGAGCTTCGGATGCATAATCACCAGATGCATCACCGACTGCTTTATTAATTGCGATGTATAATCCCAAAATAAGTAGGATATTTTCAACTAAAACTGTTACCCATCCATACCATGAAACATTGGTCCGAGTTTGGAAAGGATGTGTCCACGACTCAACAAACCATTGCCACATATTGTGTGCATCAAACTTTGAAGCAGCTGCCATAGTTTGACCAGCATTAGGATTACCTTGACTAGCAACCGTTTCTTGGTTATTCTTCATCGCTTGACGACTAGGCATAGTTGATTGTGCTGCTTGCGTTTGTTGAACTGGTTCTGTAGGAACTGTTTCTTGAACTTGAGGCTGTGTAACTTGTGGTTGCGTTGCCTGTGGTGCATTAGGTTGTGTATGTTGTTCATCTAATGGAACATTTCGTATATCTGAACCACAATTAGTACAGAAATTTACATTTGGATCCATTTTAGATCCACAATTTGGACATGTCTTCATTTTAATCTCCTTCAATTAACTCCATTACTCGACTTTTTTATTTTAAAATAAAAACACTGATAAAAAAACATACAATCTAAAATTTTCTTTAAGTTTTTGATATAAGCGATTCTGTTTACTTAATATTTTTTAATATAGATATTTGGTAATTAATTCGATGATTAGAAATCAAATCTGCCCATTCTGCACTGATTTCACTCTTCAATATAATTAGTTTATTCATAAATTTTTGCATATAAAAAGCCTCTTTCTATAAATAATTTTAGATAGAAACTGTCAGCAAATTATAAAAATAAAAAAGCATCAAAACTAGTGAAAGCTCTGATGCTAGAATTAATATCATTCATTAGCCGATTGAGTTTTCTCTATCTTAAAAAATTAGTATTACCATTTTTGTTTGAACATCTTTATGATAGCTTTCCTTAACTCAAAAAGCAATAAAATTTTTAAGAAAAAATAAAAGAATTCGAAAAATAAACTTTCCGAATTCTTTTTCTTTTATATTTATCAGTTATTAAAACTTGATATAGCTGGCACGAACATATTGACTCTTGCCGTAAATCTTGTAGTAAACTTTGCCCTTAATTACTTTTCTAGTATTGAACTTGTATGAATGACGACCGTAAACATAGTGGTGGCTAAACTTGCCACGTGAGGTGTAGGTTCTTACTCGACGGTTGCGGCGACCGGTGATGCGGCCGCGACGGTAACGACGAGTATGCTTGGCCTTTTTAGCCTTTTTTACATGCTTAGTCTTAACTACCGCAGTGTTTTTATTGCTTGCAGTCTTTTTGGTTCCAACAACAAATGGAATTTTGACAGCGATATCTTTGTTGTAATATGTATAGCCATCATTACTTGGAGTAACAACTTTTACTAACTCACCAGAATTATCAACTTTAGTATCATATGAATAGTCAACATTTTCAGATTTAGAAAGATCTTCTAATTCAACTTCAGCGATAATAACTCCTTCATCGCCGTTCTTCAAATCATTTTCAGAAACTGGGTTATTCCATTCAACATTACCATTTTTATCTTTTTTAAAGGTTGTAAGAGTGCTGACCAATTCTATTTTTCCGTGATTTGGCTCTAAAATATTTTGAATAGTATCTCTATCCCAGAAATCGCCTTTAGTTAAAGTGATGTATGGCTTCTTCAAATCAATATGCAACTCAATTGGATTACTTTGATTATTAGTAACTGCAGCGTCAGCAGCTTGACTGCCATTTGCAATGCTAATAGTAGCAACGGGTGCAACTGTTAACAACGCTGCAACTGCCAAACTAATACCTTTAAATTTCTTCATAATAAAAATCCTCCTTGAGCTTTATGCTCTTAAAAAATAAATAACATCAAAAGCACAAAAATAGCACTGCAAGTTAAAGAAAATGCAGTGCTAGTTGATTATCATTTAAAAATAATAAAATAGACTGAGTCTTCTCTAACTTAAAAACCAGTATTTAGCTTTTGTTTAAACAGCTCTTATACTATTCTTTTAAAAAGATAAATGCAAGATATTTTTAAATAAAAAATAAATCAGAAGAAAAATTTCTGAGTTATTTTGATTAATTATCACTACTGATGTTTTTACTCATCGCTTTAATCTGACTAAAATAAGAACTAAAAGTTTCTTTTAATTCTGATTTTGCCGTAAATGTTGATCCATCTCCAGTAACTTTAACGTCATCATCTTCAACAGTGACATCAACACTACCAAATTTATTGGTCAAATGGTATGAATCTTCATCAGTTTTTACTGCTTTAAGTGCACCATCGCCTAAATCTTCACCAACATCTTTAACTAAGTCAGCATTATTTCTAATATGGCGACTTTCAACATAATTATCGTGAGCATAAGCCATATAGCCCATTAACATCCAAACTTCAGATGAATAATTATTTTCTGATTTAGTTTGACTATTACTTTGAGAAGAACTTTCTTGATTACTTGACGTATCTGTTTTTTTCTTTTTAATAATCAAGCCGTCTTTTTGACTGCTATTTTTAGCCTGTTCATTATCTGGAGATTGATGTGGTCTGGTTAATAAATAAGCAGCGCAGCCGACAATCGCAATTATGCTGATTATAATGACCCAAACTGATTTTCTTTTCATTATTCTTGACCTTTAACTTTTACAGTAACTGGATGGACATTAATTCCATATTCATTCTTTAATTTATTAGCAGTTTCTTGATCTTTAAACTTCAATACTACTTTCTTTCCTGGAATCAAATCAGTATCTGGACTAATAGTTAAATCCGTGTTTTGTAGATCTTCAAGGTCTTCAGTATATTTTTCTATTTTATCATCTGTATCGTTTTCATTCTCATCATTAATCTTATCAGCCAAATCATCAGCACTAGCAGATTCTGAAATACTCTTAATTATTTCGTTACTTATTCCATCTTTTTTAGCAACTACAATAGCAATTTTTTTGTCTAAAGCAAAAAGGGAATCGCTAGAAATATAACCAGTATGATCAGAATTAAGCGTTACTTCAGTACCATACAAAACGCTGCTATGAACCTGATGATACTTATAACCACCAACAAAAAGCACCAAAAGTACTACAACCGCAATAACCGAAGCGATCTTATTTTTCTTAACCCAATCCACAGCTTTATTAACAAAATCATTGTTCTTAAATGAATTATGACTGCGAGTTGATGGCACCTGATGAACATTATTCGGCACCTGTTGCATCTCTTGTTGATTATTTGGTACCTGTTGCATTACTTGCTGATCACTTGGAACCGTATTTTGCACCTCTTCAAGACGTGCACCACAATTCGTACAAAACTTACTACCTGGATCTACTTTAGCCCCACAATTTGAACAAAAATTCATTTTTCCTCCTAAAATATATACCACTAACTTAAAACACAAAAAAAGTATTACCAGTCAAAAATGGCAATACTTAAATTAATTTCAATTTAAAATAATGCACTCTATTCCACCGATAAATTAGATTTACTTTTTTTGTTTGAACACTCTTAATATAAGCTAGATATAACTTATTTGCAATACGCTATTTATATAAACTTATTTATTTAGCTGCTTTAAAGTCCAGCGATAAAAATGTGGCAGTGCTTTGTTCCAGTAAATCCAACCATGATTATCTCCCTGGTCACGGATATACTTTACTTTATTTTTATTAGCACATAATTTATTAACAAAATTATCCACATATTTTACCGGAACCGTTGTATCAGAACTTGTCGTTTCCACAAAGAAATTCACATCTTGCGACTTTTTATTAAGATATTGTGTAGGAAAGAGTTCTCGATAACGCTTATCAGACCAATGCTGACCGTTATCTTGAAAAGACGAGACATTTTGTCGAATTGGATTACTTACTGGCAAATTCTTCCAAACTGCTGGAGAAATTAAAGCTGCAGATTTAAATTTCTGGGGATATTTAAGTGAAAAACGCGCAGCACCATAGCCACCCATTGAAATTCCACCAATACAGTTCTTTTCTCTATCAGTCGAAAGATGATACTTTTTCTGCATAACTGGGAGCAGATCTTTAATGATCGCATCTTCCATCTGCATCCCCATTTTTTGGTTCACATAAAAACTATCGAAACCGTCAATGAAAACAACGACCATTCTTCTTTTCGTGTGGCTCATCACCCGATTTAATAACTTTTCAGAATTACCATATTGCAGCAAATTATCATATTTACCATAAACTCCGTGCATCATGTATAGCACCGGGAAATTTTGCTTTTCTTTAAAAGAATAGCCAGCAGGTAAATACACAGCATAATGCCAATTTTTGTGCAAAATCGGTGAGTAAAACTCGCTTTTTATTACCCGACTTTTCGTTTTAGCCAACTTTAAGGTTGTTTTTTGAGTTTTTCTCACATTTTTATGCACAACTTGCGTCTTTGAAGCAGAATGAGAAGACGAATCATGATTTGTTTCGTTTTGTTTACTGCAAGCCGCGGTGAAAAAAGCTAAAAAGATCATAATTACCGCGAGAAAATGCTTATTTTTAATCATCTGAATCACTATCTGAAATTAATTGAGATGCTAAATCATCAACAACCTGCTTTTGCTCAGAAGTTGAATAATATTTTTGGACCAAATCCAAAATATTATATTTATAAGTTTTCATTGGTAAATCGGCAATTGACATATTATGGTCTTTTAATAGCGAAGTATCCAAATGTTTAACAACTATAGTATTACCAACTCTCTTAAAAGTTAGTCTCGAAGTAGGATCACCATGACTAGTTAAGAAATAGCTTTCATTTTTAGTTTTCCCATAATCTGGACCAAAATTATCATCTTTAGCTTGGTCTTTTACCATTATTTTTGTCCATCCTTTGTCATAAGTAAAACCCGCTAAAATAGCTAATTGGCGATTATTCAAATCAGGGATACTCTGAGAATTGCCACTATTACTACTTGCCGCATTATTCTGTGCAACTGGTACTTTCAGCTTTCCACCAATCGCACGCCAATCACCAATTCCTTCATGATCGCGAATATAGTTATAAGCATCTACCACTTTTATTTCACAAAGCTGTTTTTGTGCATCCCCTAATACCAAAGTAGCCTTACCCTTTTGTTGCCAATTATTTGCAGTAAACACTACTTCTTGATTGATCACATATACATTTCTATTGCCCTTGGCGCTAACTGTATAGCCCGCAAAAGCATACTTCTTGCCAGCGTCAACTTGAAGGTCGCCATTCAAAGCTTCTTCGTAAACCTCATTCCAAGCAGTATTTTTAGGATACTTGGCATGAGCATACACAATCGCTAACCCCGCCATCTGCTTATCGTTCATAATATTCAAACGGTTAACGCTACCACCTTGAGCACTATTATCGTAATGGCGCCATACGAAAAAGCCACCTAAAGCTAAAACGACAACCAGAATTAGTGCAATTAGCCAAACTTGATTTTTAGATTTTTTCATTTAAATATATCCTTATTACTCGTCATCATCAATCTTGTCACGCAATTCGTCCAAATGGTTTGCGTTGTAATTGATCTTATTAATCAAAGTATTCAACTTATCTTCATAATCGCCATAACGTTTAATTAAGGCTGAGCGATTACCTGTCATGTGGAAAGTAATTTTTCCATTATGGTGACAAGTAATATCTATGTCATCACTATCTTGTGAGAACTTAAATACCCAGAATTTTTTCGATTCCACACCTTCAGAAATCGCATAAGCATTCTTACCGCCATTTGGATAGCGTCCAATTCCCGTTGGAATAGTATCCCAAGCATCTTTAGCATCATAATCAGTACATGCGTCAATTAACTTGGTAATTTGACCTTCAGGATCTGAAGAATCCTTATAAACATAAGCCATCACCGCACATTGAAGATCAGTAAAGCCATCACGCTTGGCGGATTGAGTTTGATTATTATTTTGGTAAAGAACTACCTTATTAGCAATTTGGCCAACACTATTGGCTGCGCTGCTACTATTTTTAACATCATGATAAATTGAAGCTGCGGAAGCTTTTCCTAAAGTTTTCTTACTGTCAGCAAGTACCACTTCTTTATTGCTATCCTTGCTTGAACTTGGCAAAATAAAAGCCGTTTTATCATTAACGATATACAAAATTTCATTATCTCCAGATGTGACAGTACCATCCTCAGTATCAAATTCATCAGATTTTTCAATATTGGCACTACCATTTTTTACATCTTGATAAACTTCATTCCAATCATTGTTATCAGGATATTTTTCATGCGCATAGGCAATTACTAATGAAGCCCAATCTTTTGAAGATAATTTATCCATTTGTTTTAATTGAGCTACCTTATTTTTCTGATAATTTAAACCAACTTCACTAGTTTTGTAATGATAAAAAGCAAATCCACCAACACAGCAAAGAAAGGCTACGACTACTAGTGCAACCAGCCACTTAGTCTTTCTTTCCGCCTTTTTCAATTGTTGCGCCGTTTGCACATTAGTAGGTGCTGGCGCTGAAACAGCTGGTTGGACAGGTTGAGCTTGTTTTATTTGTTGTCCAAAATTATAACCACATTTTGGACAAAATTTGGTGCCTGCTTCGACTTTGGTCCCACACTTCGGGCAAAATTTATTCTTCATGTTATTCCTCCGTATATCATTTATATTAATCAAAATGATAAAATAAAAAAGCGTTGAAAACAAAAATCACCGCTTTTTGCATTAATAATGAACGATTTTTCCCCGCGGAATAGCAATTAACCACACTAAGGCAATTAAACTAATTAAAGTTACGAGACCAGCTAAGAAATGTATTACCTTTTCTGCAATTTCGACCTTTGACAGATAAGTTGAATTATTCGCATAGTATCGCTGATCGATCAATGTAGCAAATTGCAATAAGCTATAACCGAACTGTTCAAAATTATTATCATTTTTAACATTAATGCTTACTTGCTTGGGTTCTAAATTATTTTCATGAAGTTGATTAATAATAAAATCCGCACTGGTTTGCATATTTTTAGCAAATTTTTTGGTATCATCTGCAGAATTAATCGTCAGTCTTAAATAAGTATATTTTTTATTCCACTTCTTTGCTGCCTTAACTTGAATAACTGTTTTGGCAGTTTTTTCTTGCGTTAAATCTTGATTGGTAAAACTTGCTTTAACTTGAGGCTGACTAAAATTAGTATTTAAGCGATTACTGTTGATATAAGTATTAATATTAGGAATCGCTTCAAAATTAAGTCCAGCAACCACTAAAATTAGTAAAATATTGACTAGCAATCGAAGCTTGTCATTGGCAAGTTTTTTCCTTCTTGTAAGTCTATTTTGCATATAATTATTAATCTCTTTTATTAAATTTCATCCATACCAATTCCTTATTTAGTATAGTACTAGATCTAGACTCTTATAACAAATATGCTTTTATTAAGAAAACAAAAAAGCTTGAAGAATGTCGTCTTCAAGCCCCTTTTATATCTATTTTCTATATCAAATTATTTATTTTCTTTTTCTAACTTCTTACCTAAATCAATAATGTATTTACGTAAAGCATCTTTTGTTTCTGGGTGCTTCAAACCATATTGAATTGAAGTTTCAAGGTAACCTTCTTTATTACCAACATCATGACGTTGGCCAGTAAAGACATGAGCAAATACTCGTTGAGTCTTGTTCATAGTATCAATGGCATCAGTTAATTGGATTTCACCACCACGACCAGGTTTTTGGTTTTCCAAAATATCAAAGATTTCAGGTGTTAATAGGTAACGACCGATAATAGCGAAGTCACTTGGGGCATCTTTAACAGCTGGCTTTTCAACAAAGCTCTTAACATTGTAAAGATTATCCTTAACCTTACCTTCTGGAGCAATAACACCATATTTAGAAACTTCTTCATGTGGCACTTTCATAACTGCGATTGTTGAAGCATGAGTTTCATCATAATCATTCATAAGTTGCTTAGTCAAAGGAATCTTGTCATTCATCAAGTCGTCACCAAGCATAACGACGAATGGTTCATCTGCTACAAAACTGCGAGCACGGTAAATTGCATCCCCAAGACCTGCTGGGTGTGGTTGACGAGTGAAGTATAAATTTACTCCCAAATTAGTAATATCTTGAGTTAACTTAAGTAAATCTTTTTTACCAGTTTCGGCTAAATCTTGTTCAAGCTCAGGATTTGCATCAAAATGATCTTCGATTGAACGCTTTGATTTACCAGTAACAATTAAGATATCTTCAATTCCTGATTTTTTAGCCTCTTCAACGATAAATTGAATAGTTGGTTTATCAACAATTGGTAACATTTCTTTAGGCATTGCCTTAGTAGCAGGTAAGAATCTAGTACCAAGACCCGCTGCAGGAATAACTGCTTTTCTTACTTTCATAAAATTTTACTCCCTTAATTAAACATATTGTGTAACCCCATTGTAGCAGAAAAAAGAATAATTATTTGAAAATTTTAACCAAAAAAGCGATTTTTTGAAACCGCTTTTTTATTTTTTTATTTAGTTTTTACGTTTTTTAACACCTGCTAAACCGATTAAGGAAATACTACTAATTAATGCAAGACCTAAGTTAGCTAAAGCATCATCACTGTTTTCACCAGTTTGTGGCAATTCATTTGCTGCCTTGGTTGAAACAACAACTTTAGTTGAAGTTTGAACAAACTTGTTAGCCTTTGGTTTAACATTTTCATCATTAACCGGGCTAGGATCCTTTTCATTCTTGACTTCAGCATTCTCTGGAGTTGCTGGTGTTTCAGGATGAGGTGTGACATTTTCTTCTGGTACTACTGGAGTAGTAGGATTTACCGGAGTTGTAGGTTGTTCAGGTTTCGAATTTTTAGAAAAAGGAACAGTTACAACAGTATTACCTTTTTCATGAGTAACCGTAGTTTTTCCAACATTACCTGCCTTTTGATCGACTGAATAATAGATCTTACCGTCAGTCGTTACACCAGTTACATGATAATTAGGAATCTCTGGTGTATTAATTTCAGTAAAGCTACCTTGATTCCAAGTAATTGGCATAATCCATTTGCCTGTAACCTTATCGAGCACACCTTGACCGGATAAAGTGATAGTTTCTGAAGCTGGATGATCGACTAATGACTTTCCATTTTCATCAACATAGTTAACTACTCTAGTAATTGTCTTAGTTAAATCAGTTTTTCCACTTTCCTTTGGGAATTTATGTCCGTTTGGATCATCAGGATTGATTGGTTCACCTGGTTTTCCAGGGTTATCTGGAGTTACAGGACGAGTGCCGTGCACAAAATGAACTTCAAACTTATTAGCACCATCCTTATATATTTCTTTTCCATCCTTAAAATCGTTAGATACTAACTTGTAACCTTTATCTTCCAAGTACTTAATCTTATCTGCAGTAGTATAAGAAATTTGATCATTTATTTTTGCTTCTGCTAGTGAATCATTTTTTAATGTTTGACCAGTTGTATCGTCAATATAAACAACTGAACAGTTAACTTTTTTGGCATAAACATAAGTAGTGATATAGTTAAAGACAGTGAACTTACCATGTTCAGCACCCTTGACATTTACTAAAGTGTAGCCATCGATATCCTTGGGCTTAGTAGTCCATTCACCAGCTGGTGTCCAGTATTTAGCTTCATTGACATAATCAACTTCAAGATCAGCCAATTTAGCATAATGTAAAGTTACATTAACATCTTTTTTGACTTCAAGTGAAGCTGGTCTATTAGAACTAATATTAAAATTTTGTTCTAACACTTCTGGATTTAATAAGCGATAGCCAGGAATGGTGTGAAATTTCTCAATCCCATCAATATTTGTTCCTTCTTTAACATCAGTTAAAACGATATCTGCTTTGTCTTCCCACTTGCCAGAATCACTATTCCATACACGTACGGGTGCATTATCAGTATCATCTACGGATTTGATAGTAACGTCGAACGTATCTTTAGTTTTTTCAACGTTCTTAGTTTAATTATCTCTTATTTTCTAGAGGTTGCTATCTTATAAACCTTATCAATTTGGACTCTAGAAAATCCGTGCTTGCTACCTTTATTACTCTGGAAAATCACACCGATTTTTCCATCCTTCGACAAACGAA
>JAHLFT010000059.1 GCA_018883635.1 Candidatus Lactobacillus pullistercoris | reverse complement strand
ATATTTAGCACTCAAGCTTTTGGCATAATGACGGTATTTAGACCGCCATTTTTTTAATTCATCAGGATGTTCATACCAGTAATCTAACCGATCAGCTAACGCTTTTGCATCAGAAAACGGATATCGATTGTATTCACATAAAGCATAAGCAACCGTTGATGAAAGTACACTATCGGCGATAACTGGCACAGCACCTGCTGCAAAAGCTTCTATCGGGGCCATTCCTTCTACTTCCACATCAGCGCGGTGAACGACCAAGTCGGCACGTGGTAATCCTTTTCTTAGTTGATACGGATTAAAAAATCTTAAAATGGGTTTATTTTCAAGATGATTGGCGAGTTCTTCATACTTCTTTTTAAGTGGTCCTTTTCCTGCAAAAATAACCTTAAATTTCTTACTGTGTTTGCTCAACTCTAAAGATTTAAAAAGTGTCTCTTGATGTTTTTCTTTTGAAAAACGGCCAATACAAATAATAGTGAAGGGATCACCGACTTCTTCTTTATGAGGATTGACAATGAAATTCTCAGTAATCCCGTTGCTAATTACAAATAATTTTTGCTTAAAATGATGCTCTTCTACATATTTTTTAACTTTGATTGTTGGACATTGAATTGCATCGCAATTTTTAAAAAAGCAAAGGAAAAAGCTATTCCAAAAACGGTTGTTAATGTGCAGTGGTTCAGTAATGTTACCCGGAAAAATATGAAAAGTTCCCGTCACCGGCTTACCCATTTTCTTTGCAATTTTGGCTGCACGAAAGGAAAGAGGAAAGGGCGTTTCAATCATTATGCTGTCTGCCCAGTCTACAGCTTTTGTCAAAACCTTCTTGGAAGGGACAGCCATATGAAAGCCCTCTTTAGCAATTATTTTCTTAAAAAAGGAAATAATCATTTCTTTTACCGGATAATCTGGATTTTCACCATTTATAGCACAGGTGACGATTCTAACTGAACGATCCATCTTGCAAAATTCTCTTGCAAAGCGCTACGTTGAGATGCACATCCCATTGCTTTTATTGTAAAAATCATCAATCACAATCAGTATTTTCATAAGCGTTCCTATCTTTAAATAATCTTATTTACTATTATTAGAACTTGCTTCTCTATTTCTTTAATTTTATAAGTTTGAGGAAAAGAAGAAAAATTTGCATTTTTGCTTGACTTACAAAAAGTAAGAATATATACTTTAATTAATCTACGAAATAGTAGAATAGAATTTAGGAGGAAAATATGAAAACTCTTGATAAAAATGCGAGTATCAAAGATTAAATTTTATATTTTAATGATGATGCTTGCAGTCTCTATTCTACTGAAAAAGATGTAATTAAAAAATTTGAAAATGAATTCGCCGCTAAGATTCCTGTTTATTCAGTTAATGCACAAGAGCAGACTGACTTGGTCAAGAGATATGGCGTCCTTTCTGCACCTAGTGTGGTTTTAATCAAAGATGGCCAAAAAATTGATCAATTTAATAAATACATGGATTTGAATCAAATAAAAATAGCTGCAACCTATTATTTGGGAGGAATGAAAAATGACTAATGATCAAAAATTAAAAAAGACTTTTGCAACTTTAGGTAACGGTAATGATCTCAGTGCTGGTGTTTGTGGCCCAGATGGCTGTGAAATTGATTGGGATAAGTTAGCTAAAAAGAACCAAACAAAAGATCAAAAAGATAAAAAGGAATAGTGATATAAATGTGCTCAGTTGAAGATTATCGTGATGCTGCTTTTGAACAAGTTATCAAGGTTGGAAAAGCTTTTGGCAATGTTTCGCGAATTAAGCTTCTCGACAATTTAATTGAAGGTAAAAAGTCGGTTGAAGAACTTGCTAAGGCTGTTGGTTTGAGCGTCGGTACAGCTTCTAAGAACTTACAAATATTAAAAAAGGTCAATCTCGTTAAGGAAGAAAAAGATAAAAATTTTGTTTACTATGAATTAGCTTCAGCAAAAGTTGCTAAATTAATTACTTTGTTAATTGATATTAGCGAGGATGCAATTCCTGAACTTAAAGAATTAGAAAAGCATTTAAAAAAGGAAAATTCAAATTTATTACGTTTATCTATTCCTGAATTAAAAGAAAAATTGGAAAAAACTAATCCTTATGTCTTAGATTTACGACCAAAGAGTGAGTTTGAGGAAGGCCATCTCCCTGGAGCACATAATATTCCTTTTAATGAAATTGATTTGAATCTAAATAAGTTTCCATATGATCGTAAAATTGTCGTTTACTGTCGCGGACGACTCTGTGCTTACTCAGATGTTATTGGCAATAAGCTCAAACTAGCTGGTTATGATGTCGAAACTTTCAATAATACTGTTTGGGAATGGAACAACGAATTAAGAAGTAATTGATATTAAACGATTTAATAGAATAGGTTGATAATTATGAAAAAATATGATGTTGCTGTAATTGGTGCCGGTCCTGGCGGTATGACTGCTGCTCTTTATGGAGCTCGTGCTAACTTAAAGGTCGCAATGATTGACCGTGGTGTTTATGGTGGTCAAATGAATAATACGGCTGAAGTTGAGAATTATCCTGGTTTTCCTTCCATTATGGGTCCGGAACTTGGTGAAAAAATGTACCAAAGTACAACAAAACAAGGCGTAGATTTTGTTTACGGGGATGTTCAAGGTATCGAAGTTAGTGGCCAAGATCGAATTGTAAAGATGGAAAATGAAGATGACAATATTTTAGCTAAAGCTGTCATTATTGCCACTGGTTCAGATAATCGCAAATTAGGTATTCCAGGCGAAGAAGAATATAGCGGAAAAGGTGTATCTTACTGTGCTGTCTGCGACGGAGCTTTCTTTAAGGATGAAGACGTCATTGTTGTTGGCGGTGGAGACTCGGCTGTTTCTGAAGGTTTATATTTGGCAAATGTAACTGACAATGTCAATGTTGTTCATCGTCGTGATCAGTTGCGTGCGGAAAAAATCTTACAAGACCGTGCTTTCAAGAATCCTAAGATGAACTTTACTTGGGATAGTGAAGTAACTGAAATTGTTGGTGATGAAAACAAGATGACTGGTGTGAAGGTTCACAACAAAAAGACAGGTGAAGATAAAGTAGTCGATGCTGCAGGTGCCTTCATCTATATTGGTAACATCCCTAACAGCAAGCCATTTCAAGATCTTGGCATTACTGATAAGGATGGCTGGGTAATCACTAACGATAAGATGGAGACTAGCGCATCTGGCATTTATGCAATTGGGGATGTCCGTCAAAAAGAATTACGTCAAATCATCACAGCAGTCGGTGATGGTGGAATTGCTGGTCAAAATGCCTTTGAATACATTGAAACTTTAAAAGCTGCCGCAGTCACTGAATAAGAGAGGTAATTAAACTATGGAAATTAAATATTGGTCTGATATTGCTTGTCCTTTTTGCTACATTGGTTCTACTCGTATGAAACGAGCAATGAAAGAAGTTGGAATTTATGATGATACCAAGTTAGAATTAAAGTCTTTCCAATTAAATCCAATGGAGCCCAAAACTGCTAAAAGCGGAGAATACATTAATCACTTTACTGGCGGCAAGAAGGAACTAGAAGCTCAAGCTAAAAAGCAAATGGATTACATTACTCAAATGGCTACAGAAGAAGGATTGGAATTTCATCTTGATAAAGTAGTTCCAACTAACACCATGGATGCTCACCGTTTAATTAAGTTAGCTGAAGAAAAAGATGATCGTGATTTAACTGAAAAATTGATCAGTCGTCTTTACAAAGTTTACTTTACAGATGGTGAATCAATTGCCGACTTTGATGTTTTAACTAAAGCAGCTACAGAAGCTGGGATGGATGAAGCTGAAGTTGAGCAGTTGCTAAATTCAAGCAAGTATCAAAAAGAAGTTATTGCTGATGAAATTGAAGCTCAACAATCAGGTGTTCAAGGTGCGCCATTCTTCGTTTTGAATAATAAGTATGGTATTAGCGGTGCTCAATCTTACGAAGTTTTTGTTAAAGCTTTAAAGCAAGTGATGGAAGAAGAACAAGCAAGTTAATAAATAATCCGAATTATGATAAAAGAGATTGGAATATTTTTCCAATCTCTTTTTCTGCATTAAATTAATAGTTCAGCTCTTATTAAGTTATAATAGTACTTGTAAGTTATAAGTTATTTCGAGGATAAAATTATGAAATTTAATAAAAAAATTGCGTTAATTTCTGTTGCTACTTTAATTGGTGTTAGTCCTGTGATGCCGACAATGATGCATAATGAAAATATTGTACATGCGGCAACTTATAAAACTAGAACTTTAGGATTTAAGCATAATTCATACGTTTATAACAAACGTGGTAAACGGATTAAGTATCGTGGAAAATCTTACTTTAAAAAGAATGCAAAATTGAAGGCTGCTATTGTTACTAGTGGTAAAAAGACTAATTATTTTACTTATGTGTATAGCAAGAACAGCACTCAAAAGCTGTACTTAAAAGTTTATACAATTAAAGGTAAGAAATACTTTAACATTGGGCGCGGCAGCTATATTAACATCAACAATATTGGTTTAGTTGATAATGTAACTATTTATACTGATTTAAATGTTCGCGTCAAGCTAACTAAAAATATTAGAACCGTTGATGGAAATGGTAATAAAAATAATGAAGTTTTGAAGAAAGGAACCGTAGTCACTGCTGATGGTTTAGGCCAAATTCCTGGTGGTGAATGGATCGACTCCGGTGTTGCGCAAATTTATTACCGTTTAGTTGGTAAAAAGAACACATACATTTCTTCAGAACATACCAAGCTGTTAAGTCCTGTGCAAAATGGTAATACTTTTGAAAACCTATTTAAGCCAAAGGCTGATTTAAAAGATGGTAAAGTCATCTTTTATACAATAGATGGGACTAGCATGTTCCCAGGATACACTTCTGGTAAACATGGCACCTTCGAATTAGGAAATGCAATGTACCTTTGGGTACCAAAAGATAATAAGGCTGAACTTTTCTACAATATTGTTCTTCCTAAATATTCACAAAAACTTGAATTATTAGATAAAGATGGAAAAGAAACATCCGCTGAAGTTAAGGGCGATCTCTTTATCAAAGCTGATGATTTGTCAATCTATAAAGATTCAGGACAAAAGCCGATTAATACCGCTGAGCAAGCAGAAGCTGGTAAAAGTGTAGCTACAACTTCTCAAAAAGCCGCATTAACTGAACTTTTAAATGACGAAAATAGTGTAAAAGCCGGTTTCAAGTACATAAATGCTGCAAAGGGATTACGTGATAGCTATGATCAGGCAATTGCTCAAGCCAAAGAACTTTTAGTTAAAAATGAAGCTACTGGAAGTCAAATCACTTTTGCAATTGGTCAAATTAATCGAACTAGTAAAGCACTAAATGGTCGTAAGATTAAGGTTGCTTATCCAAACTATCTAACTAAATATGATCGCAACAAGATTTTACAAGCCGCAATTAAAGCTACGGGAAATAACGATATTCAGTGGGCAAATCATAATCGCGAATTATGGGAAATGACTGAAAGTAAGGATTCTGATGTTAGCTATAAGAAACTAAACATTGCTGATTATATTGAGGCTGATACACCTAAGATTAAGAATAAGAAAGGGTATAGTTCATCTGCAACTGATGCGGAAATTAAAAAGAATTCAGTACTTGCTAAATATGCGAAAATGCTTGATTACAATATGCGTAAAAGTAGTTTAGTAGCTAAAAAGACGATGCCGATTTACCAAAATGTTGGTAAAGTCGGTACTGGTGCTAACTTTAATGTTAATAAACTTAACTTAAAGAAGACAAAGAAGTCGATCAAGAAGGGTAATAATATTGGTTATTATGCTACTTTGGTTGTTGAAGCAAAGGGTCAATATTACTTCATGATCCAAGAAAAAGACACTTACTTTGTTAAGGCTAATGATGTGACTCTTGATAATTTTAGTCAAACAGCGGAATATAAGAAATATCAAAAGATGATTACTGATTTGATGGGTCCTAATCAGCTAGTAGATTTCGGTATCTCAGTTAAATCAAAACGTGATACTGCTGTTTATAAGACAAATGATTACTTTGAAATTATGAATTCGAAGCAATATGCACTTAAAAAAGGAAAGTATACTTACTTTGTTGATCCGTATGTTGTGAAATATAATGGCGAGTATTACTTCACTGGCGGACGAGAGTTTAATAGCGATTATGATCCAGAAGGTGCAGTTTTGTGCAAGGATGTTGCTAAAGTAGTTAAAGGTCAAATTGTTTCAAAAATAATTATTTAAACTTAATTTCGAAATGCCAACTATCTCGTTTTTCTGTTAACAGAGAATCGAGGTAGTTTTTCATTTCCGGTAATTTTTGCTTGATGTCTTGATAGACATGACTATTTTTAATTTTTGTTAATTGATCTTGAGTGTAAAAGCTTTTGCCGATAAAGAAATTCCAATTGCACTGATTGATAAAAGAAAGTATTTTTTCTCTTTCTTCTGCATTAGGGATGACATTTTTTAACCAACTGGTTTGATTAGTATTTGCTTTGGTAAAAATTTTAAATAAATATTGGTGAAAATCCCGATTGGGAAGTAACTTAATTTCTTCTGCTGTGAGATATTTATTCATTTCAAAAGACTGTCTTTGATAATTAATCTTTTTCGGAGACAGAGAAATAATGCCATAGCCTTGATCTGTCATCGAAAAACAAGAACTTGCTACTTCGATGGTGGGACAAGAAGTAGATTCTGCAATGTTTTGAGCGTGAATATGCCCTGAAAAGACAACTGGAATTTGATACTTAGTAAAAATTTTTTGTAAGTCCTCTGTGTTATCGAGAACAAAACCGCCATGAATAACTGAATTATGGACGTATAAATTATGATGCATAAAAAAGAGAACTTTTTGCTTGTTTTGATAGGCATCTTTAATTTCATTTTTGATCCAAGTAAGTTGTTTATTATTCAATCTGCCATTTGTGATTGGATAACTGTATGAAAATTCATCGCCATAAATGTTTGAATCAAGAAGAATTAAACGGTAATCTGGATTTAAATTAACACTATATGAAAGAGAAGACGGATCGAAATGATAAGCAGCTTTATATGAGTTAGAAAAAATTTTTTTCCAATCATTTGGACTATTCTGTGCAATACGAATTTGGCTATCTTGTTCAAATTTTCTTGCCCAGCCGTCATAAATATCGTGGTTACCTGGCAAAACGAGAAATGCAATTCCTGCTTGGGCTATAGGTTGAAAGATCTTAGCTAGTTTTTCTGCCGAAATTTTTTCACCATTAAAAGTTAGGTCACCGGTAATGACAACGGCGTTGGGTTTGTCTTGCATGATTTTTCTAACAAAAGCTTTGAGAGCAAGATTTTGATAGTCGAGATCTTTTCCAGCACTTGTATCCCGCATTTTTTGAAATGCTTCGCCATTATCATGTAGTTGGTTTGCGATCAAATGCGTGTCGGAAATCAGATATATTTTTACATTTTCTTTTTTAGTTAAATATTCCATGGTAAAATTACCTTCTTTTGGATTGAGAATAGCATAAATTAACTATTCTAGCTTAGAATTTGAATTAAAAAAATAAAGAAAAACAAGGTAGAAAATTTAGTAATAATTCTACCTTGTTATGCAATTTAATAAACGAGAAGGCCAGTGCCTAATGCGATTAAAATTAGTACAAATTCAATTACAAGTAACTTCCAACACCATTTAAACCATTTATTAAAGTCAATGCCGACCATCATCAAACTCATTAGGATTAAGCCGGTTGGTGCAACTAAAGAAATAAATCCAAGCCCCCAGTTATAGGCATCGATTACACTTGCACGGTCAATACCAATTACATTGGCAAGTGGTGCCATAATTGGCATTGAAAGAACGGCTAATCCAGATGATGACTGAATGAAGAAGCCTAAAATGATATAAACGATGAACAAGAACCAGACAAAGATTAGTGGTGGCATCCCTGAAACTTGCTGACTAAAGTAGTGCATGATCGTATCACTGGTATGACTTTCATCCATAACAATTGAAACAGCTCTTGCTAATCCAATCGTTAAAGCCACACCTAGCAAATCTGCAGAGCCTGATACAAAGGCATTGACTACTTTATGTTCGCTTAAGCCAGAGAAGATTGCCATCAGATAGCCAGCAGCGAGGAAGACAACAGAAATTTCAGTAAAGTACCAACCTTTTTGTTGTACACCCCAAATCATAACAATAAAGGCAACAGCGAAAATTGTTAGGGTTAACTTTTGTTGCCAAGTAAAGTTAGCTGGTTTGTTTAAATCAGTATCATTTAAGTACTTTTTACGGTCACTTTCATATTGGTCGTAAACGACTGATTTACTTGGATCTTTTCTAACTTTTTCCGCATAGTGAATGACATACAGCATCCCAATTACCGTACAAATTACCCACATGGTCGCTCTTAATGGAAGTGCACGAGCGAAGTTAACGCCAGCAGTATTTGAAGCGATGATTGTTGAGAAAGGATTGATAGTTGAGATCATCGTCCCTATACTTGTCCCGAGGAAAATTGTCCCAAGGACCGTCATCGTATCATAGCCAGCAATTAAGAAGACGGGAATTAAAATCGGATACATTGCCATCGTTTCTTCGGCTAAGCCAAAGGTGGTTCCACCTAACGAAATCAGTCCCATGACCAGGACAATTAATAAAACTTGTTTACCTTTAATCCGTTTAGATAAAGCCTGCATCCCCGAATTAATAGCACCATTTGTATGGACAACGCCAATACATCCACCTAGAATCAGAACAAATGCGATAATGTCAACACTTTGGGCAATTCCTTGAACTTGTGAAGTAAAGAATTGTACGATTGCCTGATAGAGGTTGGGCTTTTTTCGCTTAATTTGTTCATATGAATTGGGAATAGCTACAGGTTTATAAATTGTGCCATCTTTAAATTTATTAACTTTGATTTTGATTTTATTTTTATCAAGTGTTTTTTGAGTAGCGGGTTCTTTTTTGGTATTACCATTCGGATAAGTGATTACGAAATCTTTATCAGTGCTGTTATAAGCAAGAGTTGCGTAATTACCAGCAGGGATAATAAAGGTTAGTAATTGAACCAGTAAAAGAACAACAATAATTACTGTGTACGCAGTAGGAAATTGGTGTTTTTTCTTTTGCGAATGTGTCATAAGATTTTCTCCTTTTTAACTATCACCCTAACCTTATTATATTAGTTATTTTAACTCCAAGAAAGCACTTTCATATTACTATCATTAAAGACTTTAATTGATATTTTGAAACCACTTGAAAAGTCATTAAAAGCAACAAGTATTCATATTTTAGGTGTGCTACAATATAACGGATTTATTAAAAATGAGGACAAGGGAGAAAAAATGGAATTTACACGCAAAAGAAATTTAGTCTATCAAATTATTGTGACGATTCTTTCTTTAATTTCATGTGGAGATTTATTTTTCGTTTTAACAAAAGAAATAGCTCAAGATAGCCTAATTAAAGGACCGCATATGTCTTATATTCCGTTAATTATTTATGCGAGTGCGTTCTTAGTTAGTGCAATTATATCTTGGTTTAATCGGAATCGAATTATGAAGGTAATTCAGTATATTTTATTAGTGGTTCTCTTATTTTTTACTATTTCTTCTGGCTTAACTGCATATCCTGCAGAATTATTTATTGTCGAAAATCATGCATTTTATGGTTTTTCTGCTGTCTTATTGCCAATGACCGTGATTTTGAGTTTTATCAATTTGAATTTGGATAGTTTTGTTAATAATAGGAACAAAGCTCTACTGTTTTTGCTAAAATTTATTACTACTTTATTTGCTGTCGGCGTTGGTTTTTACTTATTCCTAATTATTTCAGTTGCTGGAAATACTTTCTTAATGATGACGCCAACTGCACGAAACTGGGCATTATTCGGGATGTTTGTGTGGATCCTAATCAATTTAATTTATGCAATTCTTATTTGGTTTCCGCTTTATCGGTCATGGTGGGCATGGTTATGCTCAGTTATTTTAATAATTGAAATTACTGTTCCCGTTCTATATGCTTATCAAGAAGAACTTTGGCAAGGAATTATTGCGACTCTTGTAGTGATCGCTTTAATTGGTGCGATGACTTATTTAAATAATAAGTTGGTAAAAGAAGTTAAAGCAAACTAGCTATTTAGATTACAAAAAGTTTATAATTAGTTTATTAATTTAATTAATGATTAACTATATAACGATAAATAGGAGGTCATATTCATGACAGGTATAACAGAGCAAGAACTTTCTTCTTTTTCTGAAGATTTTAACAGTAATCCTAAGAACCAAATTGCTTCGCGAGCTGCAAGGCGCAGTGGTTTACTTGAAGCATCTTTTAATGATCGCGTTAGTGAACGTTTGAATCATACTTTTTCGATTGAATTAGATACCGAAAATGTTACTAATCAAAAACATTCTGGTCGTTGTTGGGAATTCGCCAGCTTAAATGTTTTGCGTCATTATTTTGGTAAGAAGAATAAGGTTAAGAATTTCACTTTTTCGCAAGCTTATAACTTTTTCTGGGATAAAATTGAGCGTGCAAATGCTTTTTATGATGCAATTATTAGTTTAGCGGATAAGCCAATTAATGATCGTGAAGTTCAATCTTGGCTACAATTTGCTGGTGAAGATGGCGGCCTTTGGGGTATGGCCATGAATTTGGTTAAAAAATACGGCGTTGTACCATCATATGCAATGCCAGAGAGTTTTAATTCTAATGACACCACCGCTTTGATTGATTCTTTGGCAAGAAAAGAACGTAAAGATGCAGTATTTTTACGTAAATTAGTTGCTGAAGGAAAGCAAGATGAACTTAAAGAAGCTAAAAAGAAGTGTTTGAACGAAGTTTACCGCATTGTTGCTGTTGCGTTAGGTGAACCACCAAAGAAGTTTGACTTAGAATACCGTGATGATGATAAGAAATATCACTTAGAAAAGGATTTAACTCCGCGTCAGTTTGTCCAAAAGTACTTTAAAGACTTCAAATTTGATGATTATGTTTGTCTTTCAAATTGCCCAAATCATGAATTAGACAAACTTTATCACATGCCACTTTATGACAATGTTGCTGGCGG
Organism: Candidatus Lactobacillus pullistercoris; assembly: GCA_018883635.1. Taxonomy (GTDB): domain Bacteria; phylum Bacillota; class Bacilli; order Lactobacillales; family Lactobacillaceae; genus Lactobacillus; species Lactobacillus pullistercoris. The sequence continues at coordinate 1,026 of JAHLFT010000059.1, read as the reverse complement.
AGATCAAATTAAATTCTTGAATGTGCCAATTGAAAACTTGTATGAAGCAGCTTTAGCTCAACTAAAAGCAGGGGATGCCGTTATCTTCGGTAATGATGTTTCTAAACAAATGGAGCGCAAGACTGGTTTCATGGACACCGAGCTTTATAAGACAGATGATTTGTTCAGTGTTGATACTAAGATGAGCAAGGCTGATCGAATTGCTACTGGTGAAGGCTTTGCAACTCACGATATGACTTTAGTTGGTGTTGATGAAGATCATGGTGAAATTCGGAAGTGGAAAGTTGAAAACTCTTGGGGCGATAAGACAGGTCACAAAGGCTTCTATGAAATGAGTCAAGCTTGGTTTGAAGATTATGTTTATGATGTTGTCGTTAGAAAAGAATTTTTACCAAAGAAATTAGTTGAATTAGCTGAAGGGCCAGCGGTTGACTTGAAGCCATGGGATAATATTGGTTAAGTAGTGACTCAGTGTCTGGGAAAAAACTAACTCTCAGATACAAAAAGACGATCAATCTAACTCTTAATTTGAGTTGCTTGACCGTCTTTTTCTTTTAAGTATTGCCAGTTAGGATTATAGCGAACCTGACCAGTCGTTTTATCTTTACGCCGACTATAATATTTGAAGCTAAATCTAACGCCGTTTTGATCAAGGTAGTAATCGTCTTGTTCATCATATACTTCAACTGCTTGAGCTTTAAGCTTTTCATGATACTTTTCAACTGCCTTGCGCCAAACGAAAGTATAGAGATTGGCATCAGCTTCAATTTTGGTGCCATCAATAAAGATAGCTCCTTCATAGACCTTCCTGCTCTAATAGGTTCGTAAAGTAAAGGAAGCTTTTCTTAATCAATTAGTTGGCGTGGTCGCTCGATCTAAAATTATTGATAGTATGGTATGAGATCTTTTGATGCTCTGCCAGTACCATCATCGGCAGATTTTCTTCTAGCATCAGCGCAATTTTTCTGCCTGAGAATACTCTGCGAGAATAGGCAAAGAGCAAGATCTTGAGCATCATGGCTGGGT
>JAHLFT010000058.1 GCA_018883635.1 Candidatus Lactobacillus pullistercoris | reverse complement strand
GCATATTTAAAAGTAGCGCTATATAAAGCCTGAACAATAACCTCAATAGCTTGCTCATTGTGGCTATTAACCGCAACATCATTAACCATTGAAACAGGAATGTGTTGCTCTTGTAAGTGGGCACGGCAACTATTAGTAGGAATATAAACAGCATGAGTTACATTAGAAGATGAAGAGCTTTTAGGTTTAGGACGTTTCTGCAATAAGCCAGAAAAGCTGCACCATTCAGATAAAATAATATGTGACAGTACAGAAGGGTACCTTTGTATTACGGAGTAAAGGAGATGGATCTGGAGATCATTAACAAATCCAATCTCACAAATTAAACGTAAAAGAGATAAATCTTTTGCTGAAAGAGTAATAGGTTTTTTCAAACGCTTAGGATTGTATAAAAACAAAGTAAAAGTCCTCCTTATTTAAGTTGAAATATATTAAGAGTAGTACTTCGTTTTTGGAATTGCCTAAAGACTCTAAAAAGCCCGAAATATATGCAATAGATCGACTTTGAAAAGCCGCAAATCCTTTGCTAGTCAGACATCAAAATTGGAATTTATTTTTAGAATTCAAAACAAGGAGAATTTAAATGGAAAATGATGCAAAAACAGAAACAAAAATATAAAAATAATCGTGATATATTAAAAGTGTAAATAATAAGAAAATAATTTTTTAAAGTGGTTAAAGACAGCAAATGATTAACTCTATAATTTGAAAATGAGGTGAAAAACATGACAAATATTGAGAACTATCGATTTCCCAAATCAACATTAGCATTGTGGGGGAAAAAAGATGTTATTAAGTTTGGCGGCAAAAATAGAGAAAAAAAGAAAAGGCTTTGGCTACCTCTGGTTGCACATTTAATCGATACTAAAAATACAATATTGTGGCTTTACGATAATTGGATTAGTGAAGCGAACAAAGAATATTTATCAAGTTCATTGGGTGAAAGTGAAACTAAAAATTTGCTAGCTTTTTTGGGAGTCGCGCACGACATTGGTAAGGCTTCACCGGCATTTGAAACATAGTACCCATACAATTAATGATTCACGTACAATTAATGAGACGATTCATTATAAGATGAGTGATAAGACGAAGGCACCGAATGATTATCAAACAACGGTTAAGTTTAGTCGAGATGGCTTTAACGACGAAGTAACTAATGTTGACTATTGGAATGCTTGGCAACCTGGTAATATGCAAAAATTAAAGGCGGTTGATAGTCCAGAAGTTGCTGGCTATACGCCCGATATTAAGCAGGTTAAGGCCTATACAGTCGGCTCTGATGCTCAAGATATTAAGACAACGGTAACTTACACGCCAAATATTCAATTGGCCCACGTTAAATATATCTATGACACGGATCATAAGACCTTAACGCAAGATGATTTATCTGGTCGGACCAATGAAATAAGTGGTTATCGGACTAAGGATCGGATTAATGAATTTAAAGCACATCAATATATTTTAGTTTCAGATAATTATCCAGCTAAGGGGATGACGTTTGATAATCAAGATAATATTGATCAGCAATTTGAAGTTCACTTCAAGCATGCGACCCGTACTGATGAGCAATATACGACAGTGCTGCGGACTATAAAGTATGTTTATCAAAATGGTCAGCAAGCTCAACCAGAGTATAAGGATGATTTAAAATTCCATGAGACTAAAGTTGTCGATTTAGTTGATGGCCATACGGTTTCTGATGACTGGACATCAGCGCAAGACTTTAAGACAATTACGACGCCTAAGGTTCAAGGTTATACTCCAGATTATGAACAAATTAGTAATACTAATATTAAGTATGATCACCCAGCAGTTATTGAAACAGTTACTTATAATCCAGATGCGCAAAAAGCAGTTATTAAATATATTGATGATACGAATGGTCAGCAATTATCAGCTAAAGATTTATCTGGTTATTCTGATCAATCTGCGGGTTACAATACGAAGTCAATGATTGATAAATATGTAGCAGCTCATTATGATTTAGTAAGCGACGACACTAAGGGGCAAAATGTGGCCTTTGATCACGATGACAAGACTGATCAGCATTATGAAGTTCACTTGACGCATCACTTGACACCAATCAAGGATCATCAAGAAGTTAAGGAAACGATTCATTATGTTTATGCTGACGGTGCTGCTCATACAGGGAAAGCCGCAAATGATTATCAAGCAACCCCACTGGAGTTCAATCGTACTGGTGAACACGATAATGTTACGAATACTGATTCATGGAATGCTTGGATGCCAGGAAGTTTAAGCTTTAGTAAGGTTGATTCACCAATGATTCAAGGCTATACGCCTGATCAGCGGTCGATTGATGTTACCCCGGTTGACGCTAATAGCCAAGATATCGGTAAGACAGTAACCTATGCACCAAATGTGCAAAAGTTAACGGTTAAGTTTATTGATGATACCAATGATAACAAAGTCTTAAAGACGGTTGTTAAAACTGGTTACTCAGATGAAAAGGCTGACTACAATACTAAGGCTGATTTGCAAGCCTTGCTTAACCGACACTATGACTTGGCTAGTGACCAAACTAAGGGTAATGACTTAGTCTTTGATCATGATGATGACATTGATCAAACTTATGAAGTGCACTTGACGCATCATTTGACACCAATTGAAGATCATCAAGAAGTTAACGAAACCATTCATTACGTTTATGCTAACGGTCAAGCAGTAGCTGACGATCACAAAGCCCGCTTAGCGTTCCACCGTACTGGTGAGCATGATGATGTCACAGGTACTGATTCATGGAATACGTGGATTCCAGGTAGCTTAAGCTTTGACAAGATTGATTCACCAACAATTCAAGGCTATACACCAGATAAGGCTTCTATAGATGTCATGCCGGTTAGTGCAGAAGATAAAGATCTAGAATTTAAGATTACTTATGCACCAAACTCACAAAGCAGTCATTACCGCTTTGTCGATGATGACAATAAAGATTCCAATGGTAAACCTATTCAAGTTGGAACTGATATTGTTAAAACAGGCAATACTGATCAAACTATAACTTATCAAGATGGCGACTTTCCAATTCCTGCAGGCTATGAATTAGTAAGTGAATTACCAACTAAATATACATTCAAAGCTTCAGGTAATGATCCAATTGATATCCATTTGAAGCATAAGATAGTAATAGTAACTCTAGATGATCCAAAGCAATCAACTGATAAGTTACCAGACAACCCAGACAAGGCCTATCCAAGTGGTCTTAGTCATGATGATCTGAATGAAACGATCAAGCGCCCAATTACGGTAATTAAACCTGATGATAGTACGATCGATGCTAGTCAAACAGTAACCTTATCCAGAACCGCAACAATAGATGAAGTCACTGGCAAGATAATTAAATACAGCGATTGGACAACCGGTAGTTTTGCTGAGTACAATGCACCAGAAATTCCAGAGTATACTCCAAATCGTAATGCTAATGCAGTGGCCGAAGTCAAACATGGTGATCACTTTGCACCAATCACGATCACGTATATTCCAATTAATTCTGGCACAGGTACTGATGAAAAGCCTGACAGTAATCCAGGCGATAAACAACCATCGGATCATACACCTGAACCTTCTAAATCTAATACAGAAGAGGTAAGGAATGTTCCAGATAAAAATGCAATAAAGCCAAGAGAAATAGCAAAACATGTATCCATTAAGTCTACAAATAAGGTAACTCATTCAATTCAAATTGCTAAAAGTACTACTAAAGATTTCAAATCTAACGTTGCAATTCACGCCGAAAATCTAGATCATAGAAAGCACAAATCAAATGTTGATATTGACTCTGATATCGGAGAAGCAAAGATTCAAGTCAAGGGAAAGGTAAATATCAAAGATCAAGCTACCAATGCAGCTACTAAGCATACTTTACCTCAAACAGGACAGAAGAATAATGATCTAAGTTTATTAGGTCTATCTGCCGCCGCGTTAGGGATGTTAACTGCATTGCTAGGTACAATGATTGATCGGAAACGTAAATAGAATTTTATTTAGTTAATGAAATAACGATGATTAGTGTTAAAGCTAGTTATCGTTATTTTTTCAATTTTATCTTTGTCCATCATTGGTTCACCATATAAGAAGTATCCTGGTGGGTATTGGGTTGCGCCGAATGGTTTAAAAACGGTAGTAAAGCATTACTTGCACAAAGCACAAAATATGACACATTGTAGTGTAAATTCACTTAAAAGAAAACTTATTCGTTGCCATTTAGTGGTTATTTGGGTAGGAAATTTTGATAATTTTTCTAATCACGCAATAATCCTTACTGGATACCGTAATAGAATGTTCTATTATAATGATCCGTGGACAGGAACTAAGCGTAAAATTAGTTTACGCAATTTTATGAAGCATTGGCGTTTAAACGCTTACCGTGCATTAAGTTATTAATATTAAAAAAGTCCATCTGTGAACTTGTTTATGAATGTAGTAATAGCTAAATTCTATTAAACAGGTCAAGATGGACTTTTTTTACGAACTCTCACGAAAGTTTATTTCTTCCATAACTTTTAATTATCTTTGTGCCTTCAATTTAACTATTTATGAAAAATTGAATTTAGAGTTACAATAAGTAAGTAAATATTTGTAAAGGAAGGACAATAGCATGAATCAACATCCCGATTTTATCCTCAATAAAATTAATGGTCCCCAAGATCTTAAAAAGCTAAATCTTGACCAAATGAAAAAATTAGCCCAAGAAATAAGAACTTTAATCCTTGAAAAAGATGCGGTAGAAGGCGGCCACCTAGGTCCCGACCTTGGTATTGTTGAAACAACCATCGCTTATCACTACGTCTTTGACGCACCTAAAGATAAGATTGTTTGGGATGTATCTCACCAAACTTACCCACATAAAATGCTGACGGGTCGAGCTCTAGCTTGGCTTGATCCCGATCATTACGAAGATGTAACGCCATACACCAACCCAGATGAAAGTCCTTATGATTACTACGCAGTCGGTCATACCTCAACTTCAGTTGCCTTAGCAACGGGAATGGCTAAGGCACGCGATTTAATTGACGGCCACGAAAATATCATGGCTTTAATCGGTGATGGCTCAATGACAGGTGGTCTTGCTTTTGAAGGATTGAACAACGCTGCAATTGAAAAGCACAATCTTGTTGTGGTTGTTAATGATAATGAATGGTCGATTGATGAAAATGTCGGCGGTATGGTTACTGCACTTAAGAAATTACGTGATTCAAACGGCCAAAGTCCCGAGAACCCATTTAAGGTAATGGGCTTTGATTATCGCTATGTTGCCGAAGGTAATGACATTGAAAAAATGATAGCTGCTTTTCAGGATGTTAAAGATGTTGATCATCCTATTTTGCTTCATATTCATACTTTAAAAGGTAAGGGATATAAGCCAGCAATTGATGATGAAGAAGCTCACCACTGGGTATTGCCATTTGATCTTAAGACGGATAAGACGACTGTGCCAGCTACTTCTGGTCCAACAGCAAAATCCGTTGTTATTGATCAGGTAATCAAGCATATCAAGAATGGTGAAAAGATTATAACCATTAATGCCGCAATTCCAGCTGTTTTTGGTCTAGATGAAATTAAAAACGAATATCCGGATCATTATACTGATGTTGGTATTGCCGAACAAGAATCAGTAGCTTTTGCGGCGGGTGCAGTTAAAGAAGGCGCTGTTCCAATTTTATTTGAAAATTCTACCTTCTTGCAGCGTGCATTTGACCAACTATCACATGACGTTGCTGCAAATGATTTGCCAGTTGTCATGATGGTGGCAAACGGAGGAATTTCAAATGGATCAAAGACGCACCTGGGTATTTTTGATCAAGTTATGATTTCTAATTTGCCTAACTGGATTTATTTGGCACCAACTACTTTAAATGAAGAAAAAGCAATGTTGGACTGGGCAATAAAGCAGCGCAAACATCCCGTTGCAATTAAGATGCCGATTAAGCCAGTCCCAGAAGGAGAAGAAGTCGAAGCAGATTTTGATCAGATTAAATATCAGATAAAGAAAGGTAAGAAAGTTGCTATTCTTGCTTTAGGTGATTTCTATGGTCTCGGTCAAGAAGTTGCTGATGAAATTGGCGCAACTTTGGTAAACCCAGTTTCAGCTAATATTTTGGATAAAAAAGCATTGGATCAACTTGCAGCTGATCATGAGCTAGTTGTCACTTTGGAAGATAATTCTCTTGATGGTGGTTTTGGCCAAAAGGTGGCTAGTTATTCGGGAAGCAAAGTCAAGGTTCTTAATTATGGTCAAAGAAGAGAATACACTGATCAGACGCCGCTTGAAAAAATCTATCGTGATAATCATTTGACTAAGGAACAAATCACAAGTGATATTAAGAAAGTTTTAGCAAAGTAAATCTCTAAAATGGTGATTTTAAATAAGACGATAAGGGTTAGAAAATAACTTTTATCGTTTTTTTAAATTTTTTTGGAAAATCACTTGTATTTAATAACACATGTTATATAATAAAAGTGTCGAGAGGGAGAGATCCCAAGAGATAAATAAGTGATTAAGACATAGAGGTATTTAAAATGAAGTTAGTTAAAGTTGTTTCAAGTGTTGTCGTTGCATTAGGTTTAGCAAGTTTTGGAGCACAAACGGTAAGTGCAGCAACTGAAATCGCACCACTTGCTCCAGCAGAAGAAATGGTTGCAAACCCTGAAATCAAGAAGGGTGAAAAGATCATCGTTGTTGTAAAAGACACTAAGAAGCAAACTGTTACAGTTTACAACAAGAATGCTAAGAAGACTCACAAGACAGTAAAGATGGGCAAGAGGTTCACTGCAAAGGCTGTCAAGAGATTTCATGGTAAGAAGATCGTTAAAGTTTCAGGCAACAGATGGTTAAACACCAAGGATGTTACAAAATATTAATTTACTAAACAACTAAGACTATTCATTAAAGTAGTTATATCTAACAACAATAAAAAGACTCAGAAAGCTATGTGTTTCCTGAGTTTTTTGTTTTTTATATGATATCGCTTTTTAACAGACCTAATAATTATGTCGGTGACTTAACTCGAACTAGGCCTAACACCTTCCTAATCTCTTGAGGCTATAATTCATCGTCTGAATCAAGCCAGCTAATGATTGTAGTAACCACAGCGCTAACATAGACCGTAATGATAATGTTAGAAGGAACTTCTGCTTTCTTTTCTTTGTCTAAAAGTTTATTTTTGAATTATTTAAATTTTCTGATATATTAGAGATGAGGAACAAATAATCGTATCAAAAATTTGATAAATAATTTCCTCTATGGAACAAAACTACGCTTATTTTTACGGGAAAGGACTTAACAATCATCGGTTGTTAAGCCTTTTTTTGTTACTTGCACTGTGGAACTTTAGAAAAATGCTGATATATCAACGTTTATCGCATTTTTCAAAAGTAATCCACATATATTAGGTCAAAAAATACTATTAATCGGATATATTTGCAAAAAAATTTAGAACAAGTTTTAATTGAATTACTATGAATGCAGAAAGATTATTAAAGAGAGTTTTTGGATATGATACTTTTCGTCCAGGACAAAAAAGTGTAATTGAAAAAGTGATAGCAGGCAAAAATGTATTAGCAGTGATGCCCACAGGTGCCGGTAAATCATTATGCTATCAAATTCCAGCATTGCTGAACTCAGGTCTAACTTTGGTTATTTCACCTTTAATTTCACTAATGAAGGATCAAATTGATTCTTTAAAACAAAATGGAATTGAAGCCGCCGCTTTGAATTCAACCACGCCACAAGATGAAGTTAATCCAATTTTGCGCAATGCCTATGAGGGTAAGATTAAGCTGCTTTATATGACGCCAGAACGGCTTGCAATGGATTATTTTCGCTATCAGCTTAATTTCATCAATGTTAGTCTTGTTGCTGTTGATGAGGCACACTGTATCTCTCAGTGGGGACACGATTTTAGACCTGCATATCGCCAAATTTATGAAGGTATTAGCTCTTTAAAAAGCAAGCCTAATATTTTAGCCCTAACTGCAACGGCAACGCCTGCGGTTCAAAAAGATATTGCTCAACAATTGAATATTAATGCAGATAATTTTGTCGTTACTTCTTTTATGCGACCTAATTTGAGTTTTCGGATTGTAAATTCTCCCAAAGATACTAATAATTATATTTATAATTATATTAAAAACTATAAGGATGAGGCGGGAATTGTTTATACAAACACCCGTAAAAAGGTTGAAGATTTAACTAATTATTTAGCTAAAAAGGGTATCAAAGTTGCCGCTTACCATGGTGGGATGGAGGCGGAAGATCGTGAACGCGTTCAAGATGATTTTCAGTTTGATCGCCTGCAGGTAATCGTGGCAACTAATGCATTTGGAATGGGAATCGATAAAAGCAATGTCCGTTTCGTTATTCATGCTAACAGTGCCAAAAATATTGAGAGTTATTATCAAGAAGCTGGCCGGGCCGGAAGAGATGGTGACTCTGCTAGTGCGCTTTTAATCTATCATCCCGGTGATTTGCAAACTTATCGTTGGTTTATTCAGCAAGCAGATGTTGATGATAATTATCGCAAGATTCAGTATCGTAAGCTGGCTGCAATAACGCAGTACGCGAATACCAGTCAATGCTTGCAGCAGTTTATCGTGCAATATTTTGGACAAAATTGCCCTCCATGTGGTAAATGTTCAAATTGTTTAGATAAACGTGAATTAGTTGATATTACGACTGACGCTCAAAATATTATCAAGGTGGTTTATGAACTAGATGGCCGTTTTGGAAAGACAATTGTTGCTCAAGTCGCCACTGGCTCACATAATAAAAAGGTAAGCGAGATTGGCGGGAAGAACTTGTCTAGCTTTGGGATTTTAAAGATGAAACAAAAAGAAGCCATTAGTTTACTTAATTATTTAATTGCTAATCATTATTTAGCATTAGAAGGCGATGAATATCCGCTTGTGCACGTGACAAATTCAGGATGGGATGTCTTAGATGGTAAGGAAAAAGTCTTCCGTAAAGCTATTTTGCAGCCAATTAAACAAAAGACAGATAGTGGTGAAGATTCAGAATTATTCGATAGACTTAAAGAAGTAAGATTTCAGTTAGCACGCCAGCAGCATGTTCCTGCTTTTATGATTTTTACTGATCACTCCTTACGAGATATGGCGCGTTTAATGCCAAAGAATGAAGAGGAATTTCTTGAGGTTGCTGGGGTTGGTCAAGCTAAACTCAAAAAATATGGTAAAGTGATGCTAGAAGTCATTAATGCTGATTCAAAATAATGTTTATTTAGGTGAATTGATTTATAATATCGATTAAGCGCTTACAATTAATTTTGAATAAAAACGAGATAAAGAGGCGTTATGATGAAACACTTAATTTGTACAGATATCGATGGGACTTTAATCAACGATCAAGAGCAAGTAACACCGAAAACAAGGCAGGCACTTGAAAGAAGAATTAAACTGGGCGATTTATTTATCCCGGTATCAGCTCGGATGCCGGAAGCAATCGATACGGTCGCATCTGACATCGGTAAGCATTATCCGATGATTTCATATAATGGGGCTTTATTACTTGATGAACATGATCACGAAATTAGCTCTCATCCTTTTAAAATCGAACGCGCTCTGAAAATTCTTTCGATCGTTGAAGAAAATTATCCAGATGTTTCCTGGAATGTTTATCGCGGCCATAATTGGTTTTCTAATAAGCTGCCGGGAACTCTTGAAGAAGAAAAGATTGTTCAAGTTGAATCGACTAAGGTTAGCATCCAAGATATTGAAAAGTTACCAGAATGTCACAAAATCTTGTTAATTGGCACAGCTCAAGAAATTGACGAATTGCAGACAAAACTACGGGCGATTTATCCGGTTTTGGATATTGTTAAGTCAAAGCCAACTTTGCTCGAAATTATGGCAAAGGGAATTAATAAAGGATCTGGCGTTAAAGAAATGATTTCTCACTATCAAATTCCGGCAGATTATGTCTGGGTCTTTGGTGATAATTATAATGACGTCCAGATGCTGCAAGCTGTTAAACATTCAGTTGCTATGGGTAACGCTCCTGATGATGTGAAAAAGCAGACAGCTTATGTTACGGATAGCAACAACGATGATGGTATTGCTAAGATTTTAAATAAATATTTGGGCTAAAAATAAGAATTGCTAATCAGTAGCAAAAGTTAAGTCACTTGCTAAATAGTGTTGATCTAACTACAATAAAGATTAGAAAGCGGTATAGTATAGACTAAATTTTTACGAGGTTAGGCTATGCTTACGAAGAAAAAATTTACTAGAATCGTATCTTTATTTACAGTTGGAATTACTTTTTTAGGATTAGGTTCACAAGTTACTCATGCACGTAGAATTAATTCAAAACTTGGCAGTAGCCAGGTCGCACCAAGTAATCCGATTGCTAAAAAAGGACAAAAAATCTTTGTAATTGTTCAAGATACTAAAAGTCAAAAGGTTCCAGTCGTTAATTCCAGAAACCGAAGAACCGGTAAAAAGGTGAAAATGGGTACTGTTTGGAAAGTACGGGCAACGAAGAAAGTTAAAAAGACTAGAATTTATAAAATTAGTGGCAAAAATCGTTGGCTCAGAAGTCGTTATGTCACTAAATATTAATAGCTTGATTAGTAATTAATAATAATGATTTTGATTAAGTCAGATTTAAGTTATAGATTTGGCTTATTTTTATTATCTAAAAAATTTAAATTACAATGTGATTTTGCTAAAATGTAATATATTAGATCAGTTTTTTTTAAGGAAAAGAAAGTGCAAACGAAAAGATTTATTTGGGCATTAATCGAATTCACTAACGGCGATAAAAAATGGTATTGCATCAGTCGCATATTACGCGAAAGTCTCTTGATGGAGAAAGAAAATAATAAGTTCTGGAAGAAGCAAATGATTGGTAATTATATTACTTTATCGACTAGTGAATATAATAATGGACGAGCAAGTTTGACAGTCGGCAAAATTACCAAATTAAATATTTTAAGTCATGGCACAAAGGGCTGGAACTGGACGCGAAATCAGTTTGTCACTCCAGAGCATTTATTAAACTTCAAAGATGCATATAACTATCTAAAGCATGATTATCATTGGTACAATCGCTTTTCTATTTGGGTTGCGTTGAAATATTGGCACAATGAACTTTTGCAAACAAAAATTAGAAAAAGCAAAAAGAAGATTAGGCAAAAAATTTGGCAAATCAATCGTTTTAGAATTAAGTCCAGCAAAATATTAAACAAATAATAAAATAAAATTAAATAAATATAATATTTCTGTTTACATTTTATCTCTATTCTCCTAAACTTATCTTAAAAGAAAGGAGAATTTCCTTATGTCTCAATTCCTCAATCAAACTTATCAAACAAATGATGAGAGTAAACAATATATCTTTATCTCAGACATTCATGGTAATCTTGAAACACTCTCGTTAATTAAAAAAGCACAGCAGGATTTCCCTGATGCTCAGCTCGTCTGCGGCGGAGATTATATTGATGGTCGTGCTAATATTAAAGATGTTCTTGATTTTTTAATCCAGCAAAAAGAGCGGGGTGCCATTATTCTTAAGGGTAATCATGAACAAATGATGTTAAATTATGCAAATGGCAAGGAACATCAAGAAGGAATTTGGTTCTATAATGGCGGTAGGGACACGCTCCAGCGGTTATTTGGCAAAGTTGCTTTACTTGAAGAAATTCGGCAAAGTAAGTATTATCAGTTTTTATCTTCGCTTGCGATGATGTATGAAACGCCGAATTTTATTTTTGTTCATGCGGGCGTTCGTCCTGATGAAAAGTATAACGATCCTAATTCATATTCAGCTAACTTGGATATTTATCACCAAGAATATACCTATGATTTTTATCGCATTTGGGTAAGAGAGAAATATTGGTATTCTGATCCTCTTAAAAAAGTTTTTGCACATAATCATACGACAAAAACGATTGTGACGGGCCATACACCAACATCTCATATCTCAGGAGAGTATGAAAATGGCGCAAGATTAGCGACTTCTATTTTAAATCCAGTGAGAGTAATTCAATATGAAGGTGAGCCAGCTAGAATTTTTACAGATGGTGGCTCTCATTCAGATCCGATAAAATTCCCGCATAATGATGGTAATGTAGTTGTTTTATCAGCTAAAGGCGAAGTTGAAAAAGTTTATAATTATGAAAATACACTAAAAAACAGGTGAATGGGAAGTAACTTTCCCCAGACACCTGTTTTTTTCATGTCATATTTTTAATCAGTTAATTTTTATCATAAGAATCGAATTTTTCATTGAGAACAGAATTAACGGTTTTAGCCATTCGGTCATTATATTTATTATTTTCCAAAAGCATGGTCGTAATAATATCGATAACATACATCATTGAGAATTGAGAGTTAATAAAACGAGCATCGTTGATATAGTTAGTATCTTGAACGGTAATGACGATATCAGCTAATTTAGCTAATGGACTAACATCAAAACCAGTTAAGGCAACCACTTTAGCTTTGGCTTTTTTGGCAATCTTAACAGCATCAAGAATTGGAACTGTATTACCAGTTGATGAAATAGCAATAACTAAATCCTGCTCAGTAATGATACTGCTGGTAATAATCATATTTTGGCTTTCAGTTTCTGCGAAAGTAGGGATTCCCATCCGCAATAATCTCTGCGTTGCTTCTAAGCTAGTGTACCCTGATGAACCAATACCATAGAAATATACTCGTCTTGCTTTCTTAATTAAATCAACCACTGTCTTCAATTGATCTAGATCTAGTTTGTTGAGTGTTTCAGATAAAACTCTGTTGTAGAAACTATAGACCTTATTAGTAGTACTGGTCGGCTTTTTACTCGTGATTGCAGATTCACTGGTTGCTGTGGCCGTTGACAATTTAATTTTTAAATCAGTAAAGTTAGTGCACTTAATTCTCTTGGAAAAACGCGTAATAGTAGCGCTACTAACTTTTGCTGCAGTTGCTAATTGAGTAATGTTTGAAGTCTGAACTAATTTTGGATTTTGCAAAATAAAGAGTGCAAGCTTGCGCTCTTGTTTTGGTAAATATGGAAATTCTTTCTGTAGATCTGTTAAAAATGACATGAATCTCTGACAACCTCTCTTTGTTTTGTATCTGTTTATTTTAACAAAAAAGCAGAGAAAGGGTAGTATTCCTTTCTCTGTCGATCTTAATATTAATGGCTCTATAATTTTTCCTGTTGATGACTTATCTGTATGGTAAGCTATT
>JAHLFT010000057.1 GCA_018883635.1 Candidatus Lactobacillus pullistercoris | reverse complement strand
AAGGATAATTTATAATATAATAATTATTTTCATGAAAGCGTTGTCTAAAGTTATTAATATCTGGTAGAATATAAATCGGATTCATTTTGATCTAGAGGAGGAAAGAACATGGTAGGAATTGTTTTAGCCAGCCATGGTGGTTTTGCCGATGGAATTGCGGAATCTGCACAAATGCTATTTGGCGAACAAAGCAATTTTGCACATGTCATTTTGAAACCAAATGAGGGTCCAGATGACATCAGAGGCAAAATGGAAAAAGCGATTGCTTCATTTGATAATAATGATGAAGTATTGTTTATAGTCGACCTATGGGGAGGCACACCTTTCAATCAAGCCAACGGACTTCTTGAAAAGCATGCTGATAAGTGGGCTATTGTAAGCGGTATGAATTTACCAATGGTTGTTCAAGCTTTGACAGAAAGAATGACAAACGCTGACGCAACTGCAAAGGAAATTGCTACAGCAGTAGTAGAACCAGCAAAAGATGGTATCAAGACGAAGCCATCTGACTTAATGCCAAAATCAGCTGCACCTGCTGCACAAGCAAAGACAACTTTAAATGCAAAGTCGATTCCAGAAGGTACTGTTTTGGGTGATGGCCATATCAAGTACGTTTTAGCAAGAATTGACTCAAGATTACTTCATGGACAAGTAGCTACTGGTTGGATCCCACAATATCATCCAGACAGAGTTATCGTTGTTTCTGATAGTGTTGCAAAAGATGAATTACGTAAGAGTATGATTCGTGAAGCTGCACCTGCTGGAGTAAAGGCACACACTGTACCACTTAACAAGATGGTAGAAATTGCAAAAGATCCACGTTTTGGTAATACTCATGCACTACTTTTGTTTGAAAATCCAGAAGATGTATTACGTGCTATTAAAGCTGGTATTGATCTTAAAGAAATTAACGTTGGTTCAATGTCATATAAAGATGGCGATGTAAATGCAAACAACGTTTTATCAATGAACCAAGAAGATGTTGATACTTTCCATGAACTTGAAAAATTAGGGGTTAAGTTCGATGTAAGAAAAGTTCCAGCAGATGGTAAAGCTAATATGGACGCTATCTTAAAGAAAGCTCAAAGCTTACTTGATGAACAAAAGAAATAAGAATTAGGAGTTAACAAATGGACTTAAACTTTATACAAATAATTTTGGTTGTGTTTGTTGCCTTTCTTGCTGGTATGGAAGGTATCTTGGATGAATGGCAATTCCATCAACCAATCGTTGCATGTACTTTAATCGGTTTAGTGACTGGTCATTTGGATTTAGGTGTTATGCTTGGTGGTTCTTTACAAATGATCGCTATGGGTTGGGCAAACATTGGTGCTGCCGTAGCACCAGATGCTGCTTTAGCTTCAGTAGCTTCAGCAATTATCTTAGTTGAAGGTGGTCAAGGTAAAGCTGGTATCGGTACTGCTACTGGTATTGCTATTCCTTTAGCTGTTGCTGGTTTGTTCTTGACAATGATCGTACGTACTATTTCTACTGCTATCGTGCACATTATGGATGCCGAAGCTAAGAAGGGTAATTGGCGTATGATTAATGTTTGGCAATGGATTGCAGTTTGTCTTCAAGGATTAAGAATTGCTATCCCAGCTGCTCTTCTTTTAGCTATTCCTTCAAGTGTTGTTAGATCATGGTTAAACATGATGCCATCATGGTTGAACGAAGGTATGACAATTGGTGGTGCCATGGTTGTTGCTGTTGGTTATGCAATGGTTATTAACTTAATGGCTTCAAAAGAAGTTTGGCCATTCTTTGCAATTGGTTTCGCTTTAGCTGCAGTTAAGGAGTTAACTTTAATTGCACTTGGTGCGATCGGTGTATCACTTGCTTTAATCTACCTCGCTCTTGAAGCTAAAGGTGGTAAAGGCGGTACAAGCTCTGGTAATGAGGGCACCGGTGATCCACTAGGCGATATTATTGATGATTATTAAATTGACGCTTAGAGGAGGATTTTTATAATGGCTGATAAGAAAATAGAATTAACTAAGCGTGACCGCTTTAACGTTATGTGGCATTCACAATTTCTTCAAGGTTCTTGGAACTATGAAAGAATGCAGAACGGTGGTTTTGCTTATTCAATGATTCCAGCACTTAGAAAGTTATATCCTAAGAAAGAGGATATGATTGCTGCTTTAAAGAGACACTTAGTATTCTTTAACACTCACCCATACTTAGCTTCACCAGTTATTGGTGTTACATTAGCTCTTGAAGAAGATAAGGCTAATGGTGCTAATGTTGAAGATGAAGCAATTCAAGGTGTTAAGGTTGGTATGATGGGACCTTTGGCCGGTGTTGGTGACCCGGTCTTTTGGTACACTGTTCGTCCAATCCTTGGTGCTTTGGGTGCCGGTATGGCTATTCAAGGTAATATTCTTGGACCAATCTTATTCTTCGTACTTTGGAACTTAATCAGATTAGGCTTCTTATGGTACACACAAGAATTCGGCTACAAGGCTGGTTCTGCAATTACCAGTGATATGTCAGGTGGTATGCTCCAAAAGGTTACTCGTGGTGCATCAATGCTTGGTATGTTTATCTTAGGTGCCTTAATCGAACGTTGGGTAAATATTAAATTTACCCCAGTTGTTTCTCAAACTCCTATCCAAAAGGGTGGTTACATTGAATGGGATAAACTTCCATCAGGTGCTAAAGGCATTCAAGAAGCACTTCTTCAATGGAACATGGGCAACGGCAAGCAATTGACCAATACCAAAGTTACTACTTTGCAAGATAACCTTGATCAATTGATTCCAGGTTTAGCAGGACTTCTTTTGACATTCCTATGTATGTGGTTATTGAAGAAGAAAGTTTCACCAATCTGGATCATTATCGGTATCTTCGTTGTCGGTATTGTATTCCACTTATGGCACATTCTTTAATTCAAAATGGTTAAATCAATTAACACAAAAGTCGATTTAACTGTAGATGCAACCTGGTTTAGAGGCATGCCATCTTATGGAAAAGTTATGATCGGCGATAAAGCTTTTGAATTTTATAATGAACGGAATATTGGAGATTTCGTGCAAATTCCTTGGGATGAGATAACCTATGTTGTTGCAGATGTTCGTTTCCGTGGAAAATATATTCCACGTTTTGAAATTAGAACAAGACGTAGTGGTAACTTTATCTTTGCTAGTAAAGATGTTAAAAAGACACTTAGAGCAATTAGAAATTACGTTCCAGCAGAACATATGAGAAAGTCTCTTTCCTTGTGGAAAGGTTTAATACAAAATTTCCAACGATCTGTCAAAAAAATTACTAAAAAGAATTAGAAAAAGTTCGGGAAAATTCCCGAACTTTTTTGTCTTATCTTAAATCGGTCAAGTCGTTAGTAATATAATGAATTGTAATAGGAGCAAACTAATGAAATTTAACGATCATACAAAAGAGTGGTGGTTAGCGGATATTGGAGATTACTTAAAAGTAATTGCCAATGGTGTAGTTATGTTGCAGCCAATTATTGCTTTATGTCTAACATTAAATCTTAATTAATCGCAGCAGTTGATTTTGGAAAATGGGGCATCACATCTTTGGTACACTGTGATGATGCTACAGTTTATTTTAATCATTCCTTTAATTAAGTTGGTGACCGAATTTGTCGGACATAACTGGAAGAGATTGATAATTACGATAATCGTTTTGGCAATTATTTATTTCTCCTAGCTTGAGTTCTATGATTACTTTGTTTTAAATGGATCGGATGCCAATAAATGGTATTTACTAGACCGTTTTTTTATTAGCTTTTTAATCTTCGGTTTTTATGGTGGTTTAGCTTGGAATTTTCATGAAGAAATCTAAAGATTTTTGTTTAAATATTGGTGGCTAATAATAACATTATTCATAGTTACATATTTGTGGACGAGAGATAAGTTTTTAGCTTATCATCAACCTACTAACTTAGTTTTAGATATTTATTATGTGCCATCAATGGCAATTTATGCCTTAGCTGTCATCTTTTTGATCTATTTAATTTGTGTTGCAAAAAAAGTTTATCGATGGGAGAAGACTCTACGAACAATCCATTTTTAGCCTTCTATGCTACCGAGCATTTTTAGCTAATGTTTTTTGGGATCTGATTTTATGGCAACAGTTAAATTTTAAAGAAATTACAGAGAAAAGTTTAATTTTAGTTTTGCTGTTAATTTGGATCTTTACTTGGATTCTGTCGTATCTTTGGTCTATTTAGCTCATCAATTTTGGCTAAAAATAAAAAAAATAAAGTGTTTGGGAATTTTCCCAAACACTTTTTAAATAGTTTCTTTGTTCCAAATTTTTGAAATTAAATATAAAATTGCAAAGATTAAAATCGCTGCCATCATTGGAATTCGATAGCTTGGTAAAATCAGCAGCAAGATGATCATTAAAACAAAGAATAATAAAATAAAATAATCTAAATATGGATAACCTGGCATTTTGAAGTCATTTAGTTTCGCTGTTGGTGTCTGTTTACGATAAGACATATGCGTTAATATCATTAAGCACCAAATAATTAAAAACATACTAGTTGAGGTAGAAGAGATAAAGTTAAAAGCTTGGTCTCCAATTGCTAATGTAATTAAAGGCGCAAGTCCCATTAAAACGGCTGATAAAACCAAACCATTCTGTGGTAGTTGTCTATGAGATAAGTGCCCAAAAGTCTTGTTCCATTTTCCTTTACCGTTAAAGGTGACTGAGAAAAGTAGACGTCCAGCACTGTATAAAAAACTGTTAGTAGAAGATACAGCAGCAGAGATAACCACAAAGTTGATAATTGAACTGGCATTTTTAATTCCAGTAGCACCTAAGGCTTGGACAAATGGACTAGAATTAGTAGCAACTTTACTCCAAGGGATGACCAATAAAATAGCGAGAATTGCCAATACGTAGAATAAAATAATTCGAAGTGGTAATTGATTAATTGCGTTTCGTAGAGTAACCTTTGGATTTTGCGCTTCAGCTGCGGTTAAGCCAATTAGCTCGACACCAATGAAACTAAAGATTACCATTTGAAATCCCTGGAAAAATCCTTTGCTTCCGCGGGCAAAAAAACCACCGTGATCTTCAAGATTTACAAAAGAAACAGGTCCAAAACTAGTTTTTCCACCGGTAATTAACAGACATGCAATTAAAACTACAAAAGCAAGAATGGTGATTATTTTAATAATTGCAAAGCTAAATTCTAAGTTGCCGAATACTCTTGCAGAAATTAAATTAATTGCAAGTAAAACAATGATAGTAATTAAGCCAGGAACCCAAGGCTTTAGACTAGGAAACCAGTATTGAAAATAAATACCTAAGGCAGTGGTTTCAGCCATCCCTAATGTAATCCAACTTAACCAATACAGATAGCCAGTTATAAAACCAATATTTTTACCAAGATATTTTTCAATAAAATCGATGTAGGTATGCTTGCTGAGATCAGACATGATCATTTCACCCAGTGCCCTCATCAATAAAAAGAGAAAAATACCGACGATAATGTAAATTAGAATTACGCTTGGACCGGCTCGATGAATACTGTCGCCGACTCCAAGAAATAAACCAGTACCAATTGTTCCTCCAAGCGCAATTAGTTGAATATGAGCATTACTTAAGGTCCGTTTGTAACCAGAGTTAGTTTGCGAATCGTTTTCTTTCATTTAATCGCTCCATTTTTAATAGTTTATCTATTATTTTATCATCTTTAAAATTAGATAGAGGTTAAAGCATAAATTTTTAATAAATTTAAAAATAATAAAAGTTTGTTAATTCACAAACAAATATTTTAGTAAGCGATTACAGTGCTATCACGGCTAAACGCTAATATAACAATATTCTTTGTGCAGTAACAATTTTATCTTTTTAACCGTTTACATTTGAATTCAAAGTGATATAGTCAATATTGTAAATAAATTCACAAGAAGAACAAAAATAGAGGTAATTTCAATATGGTTAAAGCACAACAAAAGAAAATAGAGACCGAGGAAGAAGAGAACAAGCAGATTTATGACATGGTAAATGATTTGGTAAAAAAATCACATGCTGCATTAGATCAACTGGCGAACTTTACTCAAGAGCAGGTTGATAAGATCTGTGAAGCTGTTGCTACTGCTGGTGAACAAAATGCTTATCCATTAGCCAAGATGGCAGTTGAAGAAACTGGGCGTGGTATAGTTGAAGATAAAACTACCAAGAATATGTACGCCAGTGAAAATATTTGGAACAGCTTACGTCATGAAAAAACAGTTGGCATTATCGATGAGGATAAGGAACAAGGTTTAGTTAAGATTGCTGAGCCAAAGGGTGTAATTGCTGGAGTAACGCCAGTAACTAACCCCACTTCTACTGTTATCTTTAAAGCTATGCTTGCCTTGAAGACAAGAAATACTATTATTTTTGGTTTTCACCCACAAGCACAAAAGTGTTGTGTTGAAACTGGTAAAATCATTCGTGCAGCAGCTGAGGCAGCAGGTGCACCAAAAAATGCAATTCAGTGGATTGAAGAGCCTAGCTTACAAGCAACCTCTGATTTGATGACTAATCCAGGTGTTCAAACTATTTTAGCTACTGGTGGTCCTGGAATGGTTAAGGCAGCATATTCATCAGGCGAACCTGCTATTGGTGTTGGCCCAGGTAATGGTCCTTCATACATTGAAAAAACGGCAAATATTGATCGTGCCGTTTACGATATTGTTTTATCAAAGACTTTTGATAACGGAATGGTTTGTGCTTCTGAAAACTCAGTAGTCGCTGATCACGAAATTTATGATCAAGTTAAAGAAGAATTCAAGAAATGGAATTGTTACTTCTTAAATAAAGATGAAATTAAGAAGTTTGAACAACATTTTATTGATCCAAAACGTGGTACAGTTGCTGGACCTGTTGCTGGTAAGTCAGCTTATGATATTGCTAAGCTTTGCGGTGTGGATGTGCCAAAAGATACTAAGGTAATTATTGCTGAGTACCAAGGGGTAGGTAGAGACTTCCCACTTTCAGCAGAGAAATTATCACCTGTCTTTACTTTGTATCGTGCTATGAGTCATGATGATGCTTTTAGAATTTGTGGTGAACTTCTTAACTATGGTGGTCGTGGCCATACTGCTGGTCTTCATTCAAGTGATAAGAAGATTATCGATGAATTTGCAATGAAAATGGATGCTTGTCGAATTCTTGTGAACTCTCCGGCTGCACTAGGTGGTATTGGTGATCTTTACAACAATATGTTGCCATCCCTTACTTTGGGTACTGGTTCTTATGGTGCTAACATGTTCTCTCACAACATTGGAGCACGTGATTTGCTTAATATCAAAACCGTTGCGATGCGTAGAGACAACATGCAATGGGTAAAAGTTCCAGCTAAGACCTATTTTGAACATAATGCAGCTAACTATTTGCGTCATATGCCCAATGTAAACCGCTTCTTCATCGTAACGGATGAAGGTGTTGCAGATAAAGGTTACGCTGATGAAATTACGGATATTCTTTCAAAACGGCGTGGAATGAAAGAATACGAAGTCTTCAAAGCTGTTACTTTAGATCCAAGTACTGAGGTCATTAAAGACGGTGTTCACAGAATGAACATCTTTAAACCTGATGTTGTTATTGCCATCGGTGGTGGTTCAGTAATGGATGCTGCAAAAGCAATGCGTTTATTCTACGAAAACCCAGAAATGAGTTTTGAAGAAGCTTACCAAAAGTTTTTGGATATCAGAAAAAGAGTAGTGCGCTTTCCAAAGATTAACGGTGTGCAATTAGTATGTATTCCAACTACTTCAGGTACTGGTTCAGAAGTTTCACCAATTGCAATTATTAGTGATGCAAAGACGGGTATTAAACATACGCTTTGTGACTACGCCTTAACTCCAGATGTTTCAATTGTTGATGATCAGTTCGTTGAAGATTTACCAAAAAGATTAATTGCTTGGTCGGGCTTTGAGGCATTAGGCCATGCTATTGAGAGTTATGTTTCAACAATGGCTACTGACTTTACTCGTGGTTGGTCACTTGAGGCTATTAAAGGGATCTTCAGTAATCTAAAGGATTCATATGACGGCAACTTAGATTCACGTAAGAGAATGCATGATGCAGCTACTATTGCAGGAATGGCATATTCAAATGCCTTCTTAGGTCTTGAACATTCGATTGCACATACTGTTGGTTCAACTTTTGATATTCCAAGTGGTGTAAGTGATGCAATTGCTCTTCCACAAGTAATTCGCTTCAATGCTAAACGACCAGAAAAGTTAGCTATGTGGCCACATTATTCTGTATATCGTGCAGAAAAAGACTATGCAGATATTGCGAGAGCTTTAGGCTTAACCGCTAGTTCAGATCATGAGTTGGTTGAAAAATTAGTACAAAAGATTATTGATTTAGCTCATTCAGTTGACATCAAATTAGCCTTCAAAAAATACGGCGTTGATAAGAATGAATTTAACAATAAGATTGCTAAACTAGCTGTTGATGCTTATGGTGATCAAAATACAGTAACTAACCCAGTTGCACCATTAATTTACCAAATTGAAGACTTGATGCGAGCATGTTACGATGGCGAAGAAGCTAAAAAATAGTTGTTTGTAATTTAATCAAGCAGGGGTTAAATTGACCTCTGCTTTTTTTATTTAAATTAATATACCAATTTGGGATAAAACGACTTGACCGATTATTATAAAAGAGCTATTATTACACTCGTAACAATAAAAACTAACTAGTCCATTTTATAGAATTGAACTAGACCAAAGGAGAAAAATATGTGTGGAATTGTTGGGGTTGTTGGTAAACCCGCTAGAGATATTATTTTAAATGGTTTAACTAATCTTGAATATCGTGGTTATGATTCTGCTGGCATTTATTTAAATGATTTAAATGGTAATGAATATTTGACGAAGGCTGTTGGCCGTATTTCTAACTTAAAAGAAAAGTTAACGCCAGATGAACAAGGCTTGGTAGGAATTGGTCATACCCGTTGGGCAACTCACGGTAAGCCAACTGTTGATAATGCTCATCCTCACTATGATGAAACTAAGCGTTTTTACTTGGTTCACAATGGTGTGATTGAAAACTACACTGAATTAAAAGAAAAGTACTTACAAGGAGTTAAGTTCCATTCAGATACTGATACTGAAGTTGTAGTTCAATTAATTAGCAAAATTGCTCGTGATAAAGATTTAGATGCCTTCACTGCATTTAAAGAAGCTTTGAAGTTAGTTAAAGGCTCATATGCTTTCTTATTGGTTGATAATACTGAACCTGATCATGTCTTTATCGCTAAGAACAAGTCACCAATGATGCTTGGTTTAGGTGATGGCTTTAATATTATTGCTTCAGATGCTATTTCAGTTCTTGATCAAACTAAGACATTTGTTGACTTGCAAGATGGTGATGTTGGTGACATTACTAAAGATTCTTACACTATTGAAACGATTGACGGTAAAAAAGTTGATCGTGAACCACACGTTTTGAACATTGATCCAAACGCTGCTTCAAAAGGCACATATGAATTCTACATGTTAAAAGAAATCGATGAACAACCTGGTGTTATGCGTCACATGGCTCAAAATTATCTTGACGAAAATGGTGAACCAAAGGTTGATTCAAAGATTGTTGATGCAATTTCTAAAGCTGACCGCCTTTACATTTTTGCTGCTGGTACCAGTTACCACGCAGGCTTAGTTGGTAAATCAATCTTTGAGCACTACACAGGAATTCCAACTGAAGTTGGTTATGCTTCAGAAGCTGGTTATCACTTCCCAATGATGAGTAAGAACCCATTCTTTATCTTCTTGACCCAGTCTGGTGAAACTGCTGACTCACGTGTTGTTTTGAAGGAAGCTAATAAGCGCGGTATTCCAAGTTTAACGATGACTAATGTTGAAGGCTCGACCCTATCTCGTGAAGCTAATTACACGATGCTTTTAGGCGCTGGCCCAGAAATCGCTGTTGCTTCTACCAAGGCTTATACTGCACAAGTTGCTTTACAAGCAATTTTAGCTAAAGCTCTAGGTGAAAAATTAAATGTTCAAGCAGCAAAAGATTGGAATGTTAAGCATGATTTAGCAATTGCTGCTGAAGGTATCCAACAAATCGTTGATGGTAAGGAAAAACTTAAGGAACTTTCTGATAAGTACTTAGTTAAATCAAGAAATGCCTTCTACATTGGTCGTGGGATTGACCATGCTGTTGCCCTTGAAGGTGCGCTTAAATTAAAGGAAGTTTCTTATATTCAAACTGAAGGCTTTGCTGCAGCTGAACTTAAGCATGGTACTATTTCATTAATTGAAGATGGTACGCCAGTTATTGCTTTGATTAATGATCCAGTAACTGCTGATTTGACTCGTGGTAACATTCAAGAAGTTGCTTCTCGTGGAGCCTCAGTAATTACTATCGTTGCTAAAGAATTCGCTAATAGTGATGATACAATCGTTTTACCAGAAATTAATTACTACATGTCAGCTTTGTTGACAGTAGTGCCAACTCAACTTTTGGCATATTACGCTTCAAAGGATAAGGGCTTAGATGTTGATAAGCCTCGCAACTTGGCTAAGAGTGTAACTGTTGAATAATTTTTGACAGAATAATTTTAAGAAGACAGATTAACGTCTGTCTTCTTTTTTATTTAAGGTAGAATAAAAGATAAGAATAAATAGGTTGGAGTGAACTAAATGTTTTTAACAGATAGGCAGAAGCAATTGCTTTTTTTACTTCTAGTTAGTCCGAAGGGAGTTAGCATTAAAAAGATAGAGGAACGACTACAAATTAGTCGGCGCACTGTCTACCGTGAATTTAGTAATTTAAAAGAGACTTTAGCTACTCGAAATCTGCAAATTATTAATGATAAAGGAAAATATTTCTTTAGCGGTAATAAACAATCTTTAGCACAAATTAAGGATGCGGTGCGGCAAGCAAAAGAGCAAACGATCATGTCGGTTACTCAAAGAGAGAATGCCATTGCTGCTCAATTGTTAATTAATGATCAACCATGTAAAATTATTGAATTAGCGCTGGAATTGGAAGTTAGCGAAGCAACAATTCAAAATGATCTGAATGCCGTAGCGGAATCACTTGCTAGATATCACTTAGATTTAACACGTAGAAAAGGAATTGGAATTGCGATTACAGGTGCTGAAATTAAAAAGCGCGAAGTTTTGGTTGATATTTTAGCTAATGAAATCAATGAATATGATTTCTTCAAGTTTCTCCACCATAAAATTGATAAGCCGGGAATCTTTTTAAGAATTTTAGATTCCAAATTACTATTAGCTGTTGCGCAAACTTTAGACCAAAGTATTGTTAAACAGATTAAACTTAATACCGATCAAAAATTAATTGAGTTAATTTTATTTTTTACCATTACATTAGAACGAATAGTGCAAGGCCATACTCTTACTTTAGTTAAACCGGCGCAGGATTCATTAAAATATCAAGGTTATGTTTATCGCTTTTTTGCTGTATTTGAAGAAAATCGGCAAATTACTGTTACTCAAAATGAAATTAATTATTTAGCTGCTAAAGTAAAGGAATGCGATTATCAACAAATTCCATTTCAATATAAAAATAATTATGAGCTTGAACTCTCAGAAAAAGTAAAGAAATTTATTGCTTTAGTTTCGGAAAAAATGAAAGTGAATTTTCAAAAAAATCCTGCTTTTGTCGCACATTTAACGCAGCATATTTTCAACCTGATTCAGCAACGTGTAACGCTACTGCCAGATGCAAAAATTGATAGTTTAACAGGACTAAGCCAAAGATTTGCCACTCTATATCAAGTCATTCAAACATATTGGCGTCAAGTTTTTCCTGATGAGCAATTGACAACATCAGAAATGCAATTAATCTTAGTTTATTTTGCCAAGGAGTATACAAGCTCTATTACAAGAAGTGATCTTTCAGCACTAGTAGTTTGTGAAAATGGAATCGGAACCTCAGCGATTTTACGTGAACGAATAAAGCAAGAAATCCCAGAAATTAAAGAAATTAGCTTAAGTCGTGTCTCCAACTTAAATAATTTAGATTTAAAAAATTATGATTTGGTTTTATCGACCTTAAAATTAAAAGGTTTTTCAAGAGACTACCTATTGGTTAGTCCGCTTTTGCTTGATGACGAAATCCAACAGATTAGAGCTTATTTGAAAAAATATCAACAGAAATATTCAGTTACAAAAGAGACAGACGTATTACTTACTAAACGTGATCAGGCTACAAAAAAATTAACGCAATTTTCAATTGATTCTTTGTTTTTTGCGGAATTGGTTAATGGCGTTAGAGTTAGACGCTTAGAATATAATTCAGAAGACTTAATTACTGTTATTCAAGAATGTTTAGCTCATAG
Organism: Candidatus Lactobacillus pullistercoris; assembly: GCA_018883635.1. Classification (GTDB taxonomy): domain Bacteria; phylum Bacillota; class Bacilli; order Lactobacillales; family Lactobacillaceae; genus Lactobacillus; species Lactobacillus pullistercoris. Next base: position 16,564 of record JAHLFT010000057.1, on the reverse strand, counting down.
CGACCCTACTTTAATTAGAAAACAAATTACTGTTGCTAAGAAACTGCTAAAACGAATTAGGTTGGCTCCTGTTGGTTTACCGAATAGTAATTTGGCTTTACTTCACACCAGCAGCGACCAAGTTACGCGTTGTGCCTTTATGGTTTTTGATTTAGATAATGCAATTTCTTTAAAAGCGATGGATCATACAGATATTCAGGTAACAAGAATTTTATTAATGCTTAGTCCAGCAGAACTTTCAGATAATGAACGGGCGGCTTTAAGTATGGTATCTAGTATGATTATTATGAATGATGATAACTTGAAGTTGTTTACTACTGGTAGTCAAAATGATATTAAAGATTTGATTGCAATCCAATTTTTGAGTGAACTAAAACGCCATTTATTAGCGAAATAATCATGTAAATGAACTCTGGCACAAATCTGTGCCAGAGTTCTATTTTGATTTCATTGTAAACGCTTACTAACTAACTTAAGATAAATATGTAAATTGATGAGGGAGGAAAAATAATGGCTCAAGCAAAGAAAAAATCTTCAATTAAAGTGAAGGTTCAAAAATTCGGGACAGCTTTATCTGGTATGATTATGCCAAATATTGGTGCCATTATTGCTTGGGGACTTACAGCAGCGATCTTTATGGCGCCTAATGGTTGGTTCCCAAACAAAGATATTAATAATTTAGTTTCACCAATGCTGCGCTACTTGTTACCACTGTTAATTGGTTATACAGGTGGTCGTATGGTCTATGAAGACCGTGGTTCAGTTGCAGGTGCAATTGGTACTTTAGGTGTTATCGTAGGTACACAGCAACCAATGTTCTTAGGTGCCATGATCATGGGACCACTTAGTGCATGGGTGTTAAAGAAATGTGATCAAGTATTTCAAGATAAAATTAGATCTGGTTTTGAAATGATCTATAACAACTTCTCACTTGGTATTTTAGGAATGATCGCAGCGATCTTTGCCTACTTTATCATTGGGCCAGTTATGGCTTGGGGAAGTCATTGGGCAAGTGTTGGTGTTGATGCAATTATTCGAGTTCATTTATTACCACTTGCTAACATCATTATTGAACCAGCTAAGGTCTTGTTCTTAAACAATGCCATTGGTAACGGAATTTTGGTTCCATTAGGAATTGAACAAGCTGCTACTGCTGGTAAGTCAGTTCTTTTCTTAATGGAATCAAACCCAGGACCTGGTCTTGGGATCTTACTTGCCTTCATGTTGTTTGGTAAGGGGACTTCTAAGAGTTCTGCTCCTGGTGCCGCAATTATTGAATTCTTTGGTGGAGTTCACGAAATTTACTTCCCATATGTATTGATGAAACCAGCTTTGATCATTGCTGCAATTTGTGGCGGTGTAACTGGTACATTCCTCTTTACCCTTCTTGGCGGAGGTTTGAAAGCTGCTGCTTCACCTGGTTCAATTTTAGCGATTTTAATTGTTTCAGCTAAAGGTTCATATTTAGGCAATATTGTTGGTGTCTTGGGTGCCGCAGTTGTTTCATTCATCGTCGCTGCAATTATTCTTAAGCGTGATAAGGGTAACTGTACAGATGACTTGGCTGCTAAGCAAAAACAAATGGAAGCAATGAAAGCAGAATCTAAAGGTCAAGCTACTATGCTTTCAGAAGAAAATGCTCATGAATCAGTTAAATCATATGCAAATATTCAAAAAGTTATCTTTGCTTGTGATGCTGGTATGGGATCTTCCGCAATGGGAGCTTCACTTCTTCGTGATAAATTTAAGAAGGCTGGCATTAAGATTCCGGTAACTAACACTGCTGTTAGAAACTTAAAAGATGAAAATGGTTTATTAGTCATTACACAAGAAGAATTAGCAGATCGTGCTTTGCAAAAGACTCCAGATGCAATGCATATTTCAGTTGGTAATTTCTTAAGTAGTCCAAAATATGATACGGTTGTTGCTAACTTTAAGGCATTGACACAAGTTGAAGAGAAGCCAAAGAAGTCAGCTAAAGCTGAACCAAAAGTAGGTTCAATTGACAATGTTGACTTTAACAAAGTTAAGGAAGTTGACTTCATTCGTCACGATCAACACTTGGGTACTGCTACAATGGCAACTAGTTTGTTCCAAGATGCAATGAAGAATGCTGGCAAGACAACTCCAGTAAAGGCGATCCGGATTAACGAATTAGATGACGATCCAAGTCACTTAGTCATCATTAGTCCAGCAGCTAAGAAGACTTTAGCTGTTAGATATAGTGATATTCAAACTGTTGTTGTTAATGATTTGCTTCAAGATAAGAAGTTACAAGAGGTTATCGACAAGCTCCAATAGAAAGGGATGAGTTAAATGAAATTAGAACCAAATATGATCAAACTAGGTCAAGATGTTCCGACCCGTGATCAAGCAATTCGAATGGCTGGTCAATTATTAGTTGATGGTGGCTGTGTTGAACCAGACTATATCGATTCAATGATCGCACGTAACAATGATGTTTCAACATATATGGGCAACTTTATTGCCATCCCTCATGGAACTGATGAAGGAAAAAAGCATATTAAGAAGACTGGAATTTCAGTTGTCCAAATTCCAATGGGTGTTGATTTTAGTGATCCAAATGATGATACCGATCAATTAGTAACGGTAGTCTTTGGAATTGCTGGTTTAAATAATGAACACTTAAATCTTTTATCACAAATTGCTATTTTCTGTAGTGATGTTTCCAACGTCGCCAAGTTAGCTGACGCTCAATCACCACAAGAAGTTATTGATTTATTAAAGAATGTAGGAGAATAAAAATGAGAGCAGTACACTTTGGTGCAGGTAATATTGGTCGTGGATTTATTGGTGAAACTTTAGCAGATAATGGTTTTGGCATTGACTTTGTTGATGTTAACGAAACGATTATTGATGAATTAAACAAGCGCGGTGAATATGATATTGAATTAGCCGCTCCTGGTAAGAAAAAGATTCATGTTTCAAATGTTGATGGAATTAACAATGCTAAGAATCCTGAAAAAGTAGTTGAAGCAATCAAATCAACTGATATGGTTACAACAGCTATTGGCCCAAAGATTTTAGCTTTAATTGCTCCATTAATCGCTCAAGGTTTAACTGAAAGAATTAAGTCAGGCAACACTAAGCCATTAGATGTCATTGCTTGTGAAAATATGATTGGTGGCTCAGAACACTTAAAAGAAGAAGTTTACAAGCATCTTGATGATGACATGAAGCCAGAAGTTGACAAGTATATTGGTTTCCCTAATGCCGCCGTTGATAGAATTGTGCCAATTCAGCACAATGATGATCCATTATTTGTTTCTGTTGAAGACTTTAAGGAATGGGTAATTGACGAAAGTCAAATGAAGAACAAGGACATCAAGTTGAAGGGTGTTGCTTACGCTCCAGACCTTGAGCCTTACATCGAAAGAAAGCTTTTCTCAGTTAACACCGGTCATGCAACGGTTGCTTATACTGGTAAGAATCTTGGCTATTCAACTATTGGGGATGCCATTAAGGATCCATTTGTATTGAAGCAAGTTAAGCGCGTTTTGAGCGAAACTCGTTCACTTCTTTTTCACAAGTGGAACAAAGAATTTACTGAAGAAAGTCTTGAAGAATACCACAACAAGATTTTAAGCAGATTCCAAAACCCATACATCTCAGATGATATTGCTCGTGTTGGTAGAACTCCAATCCGTAAGTTGGGCTACAACGAAAGATTTATTCGCCCAATTCGTGAATTAAAAGAAAGAAACTTAGATTACGCTGCATTGATGGAAACTGTTGGTAGAATCTATCACTTTGATGAACCTAAGGATAAGGAAAGCGTTAAGTTGATGCAAATGCTTAAAGATGAAGACTTAAAGGATGTCATCGTTGAAACTACAGGCTTGAAGGATGATCCCGAATTAGTTGAAGAAATCGTTAAGTCATATCACGACGCTGAAAAAGATAAAAAGAAAGCTTAATTAATATTATCCCTCTCCAAAAATATTAATTAATAAAAATAGGAATCCAATCTGGGTGTCTATTTTTGTAGAATAAATTTTAGACCAAATAAATAGCCCGAAAGCATCTTTAACGCTTTCGGGCTATTTTATTTTAAACTAACCAAATTAGCTTAATTCTTTAATGATATTTTCTAAAGTTTCTTTAGCTTCACTTTGAATTGGTGTTTCAGAATGTTCTTCATCATACTTGTTAAGCCAATCCAAACGATCTTGCATTCTCCTTGCTAAAGTCTTTTGGTATTCTGGATCATCAAGGTGAACTTCATAACCATCAATTGGTAAGTAAGAAACACCTTTAAAGTTACCAAATGCCTTGAAGTCATTATCGGTAATGTTGCCATTAGCTAAGTCTTCGATGATTTGTTTAGTTACTTCTTTTGGAATATCTTTCCCCATAAAGGCATCAGTATTCAAAATGTAGCAGCTAGCACCACGCTTAGTGAATAATTCCTTGAAGTCACGATAATCACCGGAAACAGGGTAAGCGCGGAATGGGTCAGCAAATGGTTCAATTACCAAGGTGTTCATATCGAAAACCTTTGGTAAGTTTTCGGCACTAGTTCTCTTAGTTGCAAGAGTACAGCCCATTGTCGTTGCCAAAACAGGATCGTCGACTTTAAGTAGTGGAGGTAATGAACCATCCTTCATGATCCAGAACAAAGCAGTAATTGGTGCCTTTTCAAAGTCAACTCGGTGAGGACTAGTGTAACGAGTCTTAATAACACGACCGTTGTTGTTACGCAAGTCTTCAGTAACGATGACTTTCTTACCTTCCTCATTAAGAGTTACATCACAGTTCATGATTGTGGTGTAGTATTTAGTTTCGTGGTGACCTGCTGGGTAGTCGTGAGTCTTATCGAAGTATGAAGGTTCAAGGGCTACAGAAGAACCATCTTCACGCGAAATAATGAAGGCGTCATCGTGTAAAACAGTGATGTCATATTTACCATCGTACATTTCGTGGGTCAAAGTTGATTTGCCTGAACCAGATAAGCCGTAGAAAGCAAATACCTTATCATCTTTATCGTTAAAGTGAAATGACTTTTCACCACCGTGACAAGCAGTGTAGCCGTGACGGTGAGCAATTGCCCAAGCTAAAGTCAAAGTACCTTTCTTAAGTTCACCGAAGTAGCGAAGGTTAAAGACAGCAGCACAGTTATGTGGTTCATCAAAGACACCTAAGCCCTTTGGATAGTCAGGATCTTGAACATTTGGATCGAAGTAGAAGTAAATATCAGGTTCATCATAGAACTTGGACTTCTTGTACATCTTTTCAGCTTCATCATCAAAGAAATGGAAGTTCAAAATGTATGAAAGTAAGTTGAAGGCTTGATCTTCCGGCATCATTACATGAGCTTTAACTGTGAAACTTGGATCAAGTCCAACTAAAACAGTAGCCTTTAAGTATTTTTGGTTGTGACCTGCATAAATATCTTCACGTAAATTACCGGCTAAGGCTTCGGCATCTTCCTTAGGGTCATCAGTAAAGTGACGTGCACTTGCCGTTCTACCTAAGATCTTACCGTGGTTGTAAACTAATTGTGTAGCACCTTGAGGTAATCCTAATTCCTTAGTATGTAAGATAGGCAAGTCAGTTAAAATAACACCTGATTGCTTTTGGGCTAAATTATAAGCTTCTGCAACGCTAGTTACTTCGTGTACATTGTTGCCGTAAAAGGCACTTTCAATAGTTGCACGTACGCGACTAAACATTGGATTAGATTTTCTTAATTCCTTATCATAATAACGTTCTTTTGTACTCATTACGCTTTTATCCTCCTTCTTATTAGTGAGAAAGCGTTTCCATTGCTGGCAAACTTATCATACCATAAATTAAATAACATAAATAAAAAATTCCAAAACTTTATAATAGCTGCTATAATGTTAGAACGTATGTACGTAAAAAGAGGACGGATAGATGAACTTTAATGAGTTGAGCAAATTAGTTTATAAAAAGTATGGCCTAAAATTTGAGCCAGCCTTGCCAGGTTCACAAGAACTTTTTTTATTAAAATCTCCCGTTGATGGATCAACTTTTGCTATGATGTCACGAATTAAAAGGTCAGGTCATTTTATCGCCACTTTAGATGTTCGTTGTGGGGATTTTTCAGAAATAATTCGAGATTTACCAGGTTTTTCCACTCCTTTTAGATTAAAAAGCAATGAGTGGATCGGAATTTGGTTAAAGCAAGTAAAAGAAGAAGCAGTTGAGAGTACATTAGATTACGCTTTTAAATTGGCAATGAATCCCGGCAAGAAAGTTATTGATAAGCAGCCTTTTATCTATATTCCAGGAGAAGAAGATAATCAGAAGTATCAAGCGCAGGTAATTAAGCCCCGTAAAAACGGCAAAATAATTGCTAATCATGAAGAATTTATTCCGTCAGCAATCAAGAAAATGATGGCGAGTTACGATTATAGCCTATTTCCTTCTAAGGGACGTGCTAAAAATTTTGTTCATCAGGGCCGGATGATTGCTGATTTTAATGATAATTATAATGAAGAAGTTTATTTCAAACGCTTTTATCCAACTTTCCATGATATGAATGTCAAGCAATTACGTACATATTTTACTTGGCGCAGTAAAATTAGAAAGAATATTTATGAGAAAACTTATCGCTCTTATGCTTACGTTTATCTTTATGAAATTCTAAATAATATTGGCGTTGAAAATTCGCAAGATGGTTTTAACAAGCTAAAGGAATTTAATGACAATTACGTTCAAAAATTTGATCAAGAAATTTCCAATTATTTAAATAAATGGATGCAGGATTATGTCATATATTATGATTTAACAAATGAAAAAGAATTTTGTTTCAAAAAAGAAATAGCTGAAGATCATTTTGGTGAAGTGTTGTTAAAACCAGAAAATTTTGCTCAAAACGAAGTATTAGCAGCTTTTTTAAAGTTTTCCACATATTTAGCAAACAATGTTACGCGAAAAAAGTTGAAGAATGAATTTGGCAAAATTTTATATCAGGTTTGGCTAACAGTTTCAAAAGTAAAGTTGCAGAATAAGATTGATTTCTTTCATAAATATATTGCCAAACAAAATTTATATTCAGTTGATCTTTTTAGCAATGCAGTTTTTTACTATCAACGTCGATCCGGTTTAAAATATGTTGTCGATGAAAAGAGAAAATATTTCTATAAAAATAATCATACATATTGCAGCAGCTTAATTGGTCTGAAGCGCCAAAAGAGTGATCTCAATACTTTTTTACATGAAGTTGATCGCTTAATTAGGATTAAGCTGCACTTAGGTAAAGAGATTAAGCCTAGAAAACTTGATGAGCCATTTTTAAAGGCAATTTCCCGGGGAATAGATGAATATCTGGTGCGTAAAAGGGAGGCTGAGCGGCCTAAGATTGAGATTAACTTTGCATATTTAGATCAAATAAGAGCTGATGCCTCGAAAACAAGAGATAGTTTATTAACTGAAGAAGAAATTGAATTAGAGCAAAAAGAACGGACAACGCAAAATGAAAGTGCTGATAATGAAAGTAAACAAAACGTAAATGAGAGTTTGCCAATTAAAAATAATGAATATGGTTTATCAAAGGATGAAACATACTTTTTGTTAGCTTTACTTCAAAAAAGGTCATGGAAAGAATATATTAAAGATCATCATTTAATGCCATCGATTCTTGCGGACGGAATTAATGATAAGCTGTTTGATGAAATTGGCGATGCAGTTATCGAATTTAATGACAACAATGAACCAGAAATAGTTGCAGATTATTATCCGGATCTTAAAGAAATGTTTTTAGGAGGAGAAAATTAATGCTAGAGAGGAAAAGAAAAGTACCAAAAAGAATTGCTCAGACAGTACTAAATTCACTGAAAGGTGGGGTTGTACCACGAATTGGCTTACCCTATATTACGGTGGGACGAAAAGCAGAGATTGAGGCTTTACTTCATGATGTTGACATTATTTCTGAAGGTGGGGCATCTTTTCGCTTTGTAGTTGGACGTTACGGTTCAGGAAAAAGCTTCTTACTGCAAACACTTCGCAACTATGTTATGGATAAAAATTTTGTCGTGGTCGATGGTGATTTATCCCCAGAAAGAAGATTGCAAGGTGGAAAAGGTCAGGGCCTGGCTACTTACCGTGAATTAATTCAAAATTTGTCCACCAAAACTCGGCCAGAGGGTGGCGCCTTAACTTTAATCCTAGATCGCTGGATCAATTCTGTTCAAACGGAAGTCGCTCAAGAAACCGGACTTGATAATTCCAATCCTGTTTTTCAAGAAAAAGTTACTAAAAAAATCTACGAAGTGATTGCTAATTTAAATGAATTAGTTCATGGCTTTGATTTTGCTAAATTATTGAATATGTATTTTGAAGCATATTTAGCTGATGACGGGGAAACTAAAGCTAAAGTAGTTAAGTGGTTCCGGGGAGAATACACGCATAAAACTGAAGCTAAAAAAGAATTAGGCGTTAGCGTGATTATTTCTGATGATGATTGGTATGAATATTTAAAATTATTTGCACTTTTCTTTAGACAAGCTGGATATGCCGGCCTAATTATCATGATTGATGAATTAGTTAATATTTTTAAAATTCCTAACTCAATTAGTCGGCAATATAATTATGAAAAAATATTAACGATGTACAATGATACTTTACAAGGAAAAGCTAAGTATTTAGGAATAATTATGGCAGGGACCCCGCAAGCTTTGGAAGATCGCAGAAGAGGTGTATATTCATATGAAGCTTTGCGTTCAAGATTAGCTGCTGGAAAATTTTCTGAAGAAGGTGCTCGTGATATGTATGCACCGGTCATTAAGTTAAAACCAATAACAGCAGAAGAAATGTTAGTTTTAACGGAAAAGTTGGCAGAAATGCATGCTAATTTATATGGTTATCAAAAGACGATTACTGATCAAGACTTAGCGAAATTTATTAAGATTGAATATGCTAGAATTGGTGCTGATACCAAAATCACCCCGCGTGAAGTAATTCGTGATTTTATCGAACTACTGGATATTGTTTGGCAAAATCCCAAGACAAATATTGAGGATTTGCTTAATTCAGATAAATTCTCATACGCAAAATCTGAAGCGGTTTCCGATAAGAGTAATGACGATTATACTGAATTTGAAATTTAATAAAGGGGATTAATAATGGATGTTTTCGATCATTATGCACCGTTTATTCAAGATTATATTTATGAGCATAATTGGCAAAATTTGCGGCCAATTCAAGTAGCTGCAGCTGAAGAAATCTTTAATACGGATCACAATGTCTTATTATCCGCCTCAACGGCATCTGGAAAAACTGAGGCAGCTTTTTTCCCGATTTTGTCCAAAATTAATGGGGAAAAGGCCGATTCGATTCAAGTTTTATATATTGCACCACTTAAAGCCCTTATTAATGATCAATATGAACGTTTAACAAATTTATGTGAGCCAAGTGCGATTAAAATTTGGCGTTGGCATGGGGATGTTGCGCAAACACAAAAAAGAAAAATGCTCAAGAAGCCGTCAGGTGTTTTGCAGATTACGCCAGAATCTCTTGAAAGCTTTATGATTAACAAGCATATGGATATTCCGCGTTTGTTTCATAATTTGCAGTTCATCGTAATTGATGAGTTGCACTCGTTTTTACGCAATGATCGCGGAGGCCAAACTTTTTGTTTGATTCAAAGATTATCAAAACTTGCTGGAGTGAATCCTAGAAGAATTGGATTGTCAGCTACGATTGGCAATTTAGATGCCGCAAGTAAATTTTTAGGTGCCGGTAGTAAGCATGAAACAAGTGCACCGCGAGTTCAAAATCAGAAGCAGATTTGGCGCCTTTCGATGGAACACTTTTATCAAACAGATCCTCAATCAGCCGATAAAGATCATTCTGCTGACAAAAATATTATTCCCAAGACGGATAAGGCGCCTGCATTAGCTGATCCAGGAATTGGTTATATTTTTGAACATACTCGCGGTAGAAAATGTCTTGTTTTTACCAATAGTCGGGAAGAATGTGAGGCTGTTTGTCAGCAGCTGAGGGCTTATTGCAAATATAATCACGAGCCAGATCGTTTCTTAATTCATCATGGTAATTTGTCACCAGCCTTAAGGGAAACTGCTGAAGAAGCTATGAAAGATGAAGATTCCTACATGACGACTTGTGCAACGGCAACATTAGAATTAGGAATTGATATTGGTCAGCTTGAATCAGCCTTTCAGATTGACGCGCCGTTTACTGTTTCAGGATTTTTGCAGAGAATGGGTCGTACAGGACGACGCGGTAATCCACCCGAAATGCATTTTGTAATGAGAGAAGAGCATCCAGAATCACGAGCAATGCTGCCGGATTTGATTCCATGGAGTTTGCTGCAGGGAATTGCTTTGGTACAGTTATATATTGAAGATAAATGGGTGGAACCACCGCAGCCTAATCGTTTGCCATATAGTTTACTATATCATCAGACCATGAGCACCTTAGCTTCAAGCGGCGAGATGTGTCCTGCAGAATTAGCAATAAGAGTTTTGACTTTAGTGTATTTTCATAATATTAGTCAAAACGATTACAAAATTTTACTGCGTCATTTATTAAAGACTAATCAAATCGAGAAAACTGAAAACGGCGACTTGATTTTAGGCCTAGCCGGGGAAAGAGTTGTTAATAACTTTAAATTTTATGCTGTTTTTCAGGAAAATGAAGAATTCAGTGTGCATGCAGGCAGTGAAGAATTAGGAACGATCGTTAAGCCGCCTCCCGTAGGAGATAAGATTGCAATTGCGGGTAGAGTTTGGGTAGTTGAAGATATCGATCGCAAGCGTCATCAGGTTTATTGTCATGGTGTTGATGGGCAAATTCCTGCTTATTTTGGGGATGTGCCCGGAGATATTCATCCGCGAATCTTACAGAGGATGAGAAAAGTGCTATCTGAAAAGAAAATGTATCCGTATTTACTCCCTAATGCCAAAGCGCGCTTAGTTCAGATGCGCGATACTTGCAATATTGCAGGAGTACCTAAGAAGCAATTAATTAATTTAGGCGGTAATATGTGGGTATTATTTCCTTGGACAGGTTCATATGCCTTTTTGGCACTTGAGCGATTAATCAAGATTAAGTGTGCTGATCAAATAAATTTACGTGGCTTTAATTCTTCCCGACCATATTTCATGGAATTTGCGATGGATGCTAGTGAAGAAGAATTTTTGACGGTTTTAAAGCGCGAAGCTGAAAAAGAGTTTGATCCGATGGATTTGGTTTATCCAAAAGAAGTTCCTGTTTTTGATAAGTATGATGAGTATTTACCTGATGAACTAATTAGAAAAGAATTTGCACAAAGTGTCTTAGATATTGATGAAATGCGTAAATGTGTTGCTAAGATGGGTCTAAAATAGAGCTAGTTGATAAAGAAAGAGAAGAAAATCAATGATTCATAACTATACAATTGATAAGCAAATTAATCACCGTTCCATTAGAAAGTTTAAAGATCAACACTTATTACCGGAGCAATTGAAAACTTTATACACAGTTTTTAGTCACACAGCAACAAGTATGTTTATGCAAAATGCGTCTTTGCTGCATATTACTGATGAGGTAAAGAAAAAGAAAATTCAAGAATTGTGCAACCAAAAATATGTGGGTGCTGAAGGTGATCTCCTTATTTTTGTGGTTGATTTGTACCGTAATCAGCAGATTCGCAAGCAATTAGGGAAAGATGATGGCCGGGTGCATACAACAGATATTTTCTTCCAGGCCATGGAAGATACGTTATTAGCCTTTCAGAATGTTGCTAATGCAGTTGAGAGTATGGATTTGGGCTTTGTGGCTTTGGGGACGGTCAATGATCATCCGAAAAAGATGTTGAAGACGTTGGCTTTACCTAAGTTAACTTTCCCGGTGCTAGGGATGCAAGTTGGTGTACCTGATCAGGAGCCACAATTGAAGCCACGTTTGCCGCAAAAATTTACTTGTTTTGAAGATAGTTATCCCCAAGATTTTGATGTGCATGATTTAAAAGAATACGATCAAGTGGTGACAACTTACTATGATTTAAGAGATTCTAATCGAAGAATTGATTCTTTTACTAAGCAAATTACGGGTGCCAAGCTTGATGAGCATGAGACTGACCGGGATGAATTGTCTGAATTACTTCATGGCCAAGGACTGTGCTTAGATTGGCAATAATAATTTAAAATATGAGACAATAATTTTAGGAGGAAAGAGCGATGCCTTATTCACTTTCTGAAATTATTGTCTTATTTTTTATCTATTCGGTTGTTGGTTGGCTGTGGAAAACTTTTTATTGTTCTCTTAAAGACAATCATTATGATTATCGTGGCTTTTTATTTGGAACATACTGTCCCATTTATGGTTTTGCTGTGATGACGATCCTGATTTGTACGCAAGATAATCGCATTCTTTTATTTATTGTAGGGATTGTTGTGGCAACGGTTTTTGAATATGTCGCCAGTCTGTTTTTAGAGAAAGTTTTCCACATGGTGCTGTGAGATTATTCCCATTTGTGGGGCAATATTCAGGGAAGAGTGGCTCCGATTATCTCACTATTTTGGGGAGTAGGCATCGTTTTGTTAGTTAAATTTATTCAGCCACTGATTCAGAGAGTGATTAATTGGGAAGAAGTGGAAACTCATGGTGCTTTGGCGGCAATTATTGTTTTAGTGATGGGAACGGACTTAGTCTTTACGATTATCAGTGTTAGGAAATTCCATGAGACAACCAAGATGTGGGATGAGAAGATTAACGAACATTTGCTTAAGCGCTTAAGTTGGAATCATCAGCGTTTGATGAATAGTTTTGCAAAAATTAAATTTGATGATACGCACAAGTTAGTGAAGATGAAGCATGATTTAAAAACAAAGGGAATTTTGAAATAGAAATTTGAATATGAGTGAGCTTTTTTGGTATAATTTATAGTGTTGTTAGTTAGCCGAATTAGCTCAGTTGGTAGAGCGCTTCCCTCGTAAAGAAGAGGTCGGCAGTTCGATTCTGCCATTCGGCATAGATGAGATATCTTTTAATTAACCTTTATTTATCTGCGTTTTTCGTGGATAGATGAAGGTTAATTTTTTATCCAAAAATATACTGCTTTTCCATCCATTCATGCTAAAATATTCTTAATCACAAAAGTGACACAATGTCATAACAAGAAAGAAGGAATATTTATACCAACTAAAACAATTGTCCCAGGAATGATTGCCAAAACTTCATTTGCTTCACACAAATATTTCGTACTCTCTTCTCCCATCTTCGTCGGAGCATATCAATACATCGTCAAAGCTCTGCCAATCCTCGAAGAAGAGTTCAATAAATGCTTGGCAGGAAAACATCTTTCATTACCACTTCATTCAAAAATCGATGGCATCGTTTGTTTACACGATCAAGATTTAATTAATTGTGAACATCTGACAGCTGTTGATAATCTAGATGAAAGCCACCTAGCTTTCGCAATGGCGAATGCACCTAAAAAAAGTAGATCTATAACAAGAAAACCACCAATATTTCAGTTAATCTCAAAATATTAGTGGTTTTTCTATTTTTATTGTTAGTTGATTATTCCGGTAAAAATTCTTGTGCCTTTTCCAAAACTTCAATCGCATGCAAACTGTGCTCATATGCCTTATCAGCAGCTTCTTGATCGTGCTTAGCAATTTTATCGCTGAAGTAATTAAATTCACTAATCATCCGGTGATCATATTTATTAAAGTTGTAGTGCTTAGTTTCCTGACCCTTAATTTGTACATAATAGTCAGGTAAAACGTTAAGTGCACCGTCAAAGTAAATTAATCCTTTTTCACCTTCAATATATGATCGGGTAGGACCTACCGAATCCTTAGCAGCAATCAATGTTGCTTGTTTATCATCATACGACAAGCTTAAAATTCCCGAACTATCAGTTCCTAACTGAATATTAGGTGAGTAGACAATCTTCTTTGGCTTACCAAATAAACTTACCGCAAAGTTAATATTATAAATATTCATGTCCATCAAAGCACCGCCGCCCATCTTCCGGTCAAACTTCGGAATATGTTCACCAGCTAAAAATTCGTCGTAATGACTAGAAATTTGCGTTAAATTCAAAGCAACGATGTGAATTTTACCGATTTTCTTCAAGTCTTCTTTTAAATGGAAGTAATTTTCAAGATAAAGAATGGTCATTGCTTCAAACAAGAGAACATGATGCCTATCTGCAACTTCCTTTAAATCTTTTACTTGCTGACTAGTTTCAACGAGCGGCTTTTCACAGATAACATTCTTCCCGGCAGTTAAAGCTTCTTTAGCAATAGGAAAGTGAAGCGAGTTAGGAACACCGATATAAGCTGTATCAATATCATTTTCTTTAAACATTTCTTCATTATTAGTGAATACTTTTTGAATATGATATTTATCTGCCAATTCCTGAGCTACATCTTTTTGATTAGGCGTAGTAGAAATAGCTACTAATTCTAAATCTTTAATTTTATCCGCTGCAGATAAAAAGTCATGAACAATTTGTCCACTGCCAACGATTCCTAATTTCATAATTTGCTCCTTTTATTATGTTATTACATATTATTTACATAATTAGCATAGTCTGTTTTTTGGCTTTTGGCAAGAAGATAAAAAAGCAGCTATTAGTTAGCTGCTTTTAGAAATTATAATTCGTTTTTACTATATCTATGGAAAATTGCCATACTGATAATTAACAATAAAATCGCAATTGCGATTCCAAATGTTTCTTCAATATTATTATGAGTAGTAATGAGTCCACGAACAAGCGCCGTCACACCCAATCCCATCAGAAATTCAATGCTAGTATGACCATGATGGCGCAAGGCTGCAATAATCATTGCTGTAAACTCGAAGAACAGGAAGAAGATAATGATCTCATTTAAGATTTTTTCATTGCTGGCGATAATTGAATGTGAGAATAATTCTTGAAATATTGGGATCAGTTCGCGGAATAAAAGGGCAATTAACAATATCCCTAGAAGTCCCATTGCGATAATTAAAAGAGCTTGCAAAACACTAGCTAATTTAGTAATAAATTGGTTGAACTTTTTCATTTGATTATCCTTAATAAATATTTTCTTTTCTATTATAACAGTCATCTTGAGGATGATTCTAAATTTTGCTAAAACAAAACGGACAATTGAATCATCCCACCGGGGATAAAGCTAGTAACTATTTTCGTTAGGTCTTAGAAGAAAATAGGAGCTAGCTTTTTTATTTTAAAAAGGAAAATATTATGGCTTGGATTTATTTAATTATTGCGGGAATTTTTGAAGTTGTTTGGTCAACGTGCATGAAATTGAGTGATGGCTTTCATAATATTCTTTTTGCATTTTTAACAGTTGTCGGAGTGATTTTAAATTTTGCTGGCTTAATCATTGCAACTAAGCATTTACCAATTAGCATTGTTTATCCAGTATGGACAGGAATCGGTGCGGTTGGCTCAGTTCTAGTTGGCATCTTTTTATTCCGTGAAAATTTGAACTTGTGGACCATCTTTTTTGTTGCTTTACTGATTATCAGCATTCTGGGTATTAAGTTAACGGCAAAATAAAGCAGTTTTAGAAAATATTTGCATACTCTATTAAAGAATTATCGTTGTCAGAAATAGAAATAGCCGAATATAGTTACGAACATAACTTGAATACTTCATATTCTAAGTTAGTTCTACACTATATCGGCTATTTCTCGAGTAGTTTTTTCCCACTCACTTTATATTAATCTTCTTTTTTAGCTTCATTCATAGCCTTCATGATTGAAGGATTCTTTGAATGACAATCTTTGATCATTTGTAAGTCTTCTTCGCTTAACTTAACAACGTATTTACTCATCACGATTACCTCTCTTTTTCCAAATTTATCTATATTATAGGTCAAATAGTAATAAAAGAAAAAGTAATTAACGAAATATGTTTTATTAATTTCCACTTTCAAAATCAAATAGAACTTAATATTGCAGATACGCGTGGTGCTAGTTAAATCGTTCTAGACAATAAGCCAAATTATAAGCTAAATTTGCAATTTCCAACCGGCTTTGAAAGCCTATCAGACTACGTGCTCGATCGTTCTCGGCATTGTAATAGGTCAGAAGCGAAAAGTCGCTTTCAATTGTTCTGCGAATAGCCATCAATTGATGATCAAGCTCCTGTCATATTTTTACGATATGGTGTCCAAAGTTCGTAACCCATTTGTTTTAGCTGTTAATGCAGTTCTTTGCCTTAAATTTTCTTGGTGGCCTTATAACCAATGTCAACAAAGGTTGTTAACTAGTGCTGAGAAGAGCTCTGAGTTGCAAAATAAAGTTGATAAGATTGAAATGCATCACTTTGGCAAAGGATTACGAGGAAATTTGACTAAAAATAATAAAAATATTAATTTAGTGTTGATTTTTATTAAAAAAGAATTATAATAATTTTAATAAAAATTCCAGGAGGTAATCTTATGAAAAAAGTGTTTTTATCTTTACTCGTGTTGACATCTGTTGGTACAGGTCTTTTTGCTGGCACTCAGACAAAGGTTTCTGCTGCAACTTATAGAGTAAATCGTTTCATTCATACGCTTCCTGGTGGTGATTGTGGTCAACATAATGTGCAAAATTAATAATAGAAATGGAC
>JAHLFT010000056.1 GCA_018883635.1 Candidatus Lactobacillus pullistercoris | reverse complement strand
AAATATATAGACTATTACAATACGGAAAGAACTAAGGATAAACTAAAAGAACTTACTCCGATAGAATATCGGAATAAGTCCTTAGTCGCATAATATCAATAAAGTGTCCGAAAAATGCGGGTCACTACATTCAGATTCTTTTTTATTAGCAATTAAAATTAAGGCTACATATAACTGCCAAATAAAACTGATCTCATCAAACATTATGTTAGAAACAACTTTTACTCAACTTCTTCTGCTACAGAAACTGCAGCTCGATTTTTCATAAAATGAACTGCTAAACCAATTACTGCTCCTGCCAAAGCTGGAAGAAGCCAAGACAAGCCTATACTTGCTAAAGGTAAACTATTTCTGAGCCCCGCAACAAATAATCCAAAATCACTTTGACTAACTACACTTGGGAATGCAACAACCATGTCACCTAATGCTGGAACAACAGTGAATACAATTACAAAGAAGTAAACTACGCCATTTTTCTTAAATAGTGGTGAACATACCGACAAAAGAATCAAGACCATTGATAATGGGTAAAGGAACATAAGCATTGGAGTTGACCAAGAAATGATTTGATCTAAACCAAAATTGGCTGCCATAAATGAAGCTAAACAACTAAGAGCAAGCCAAACATGGTAACTCACTTTAGGAAAATGCTTATGGAAATCTTGTGCAAACGCAGCAACCAAACCTACAGCAGTAGTCAAGCAAGTTACTGTTAATAAAAACGCAAGTAAAGCTTGGCCAAATAAACCACCATATTCATTAACAATTTGATTAAATGCCACCCCACCGTTATCAGAAACCTTGAAACGACCTAATGACATAGCTCCCATTAAGATTAAAAGTAAATAAATGAAACCAATTGCTAAAACAGCAACTACCCCTGATTTGGCAACTACTTTAGAAACATTTTTGGGATTTTTTTGACCCATTGACCGAACGGCTGTAACAACAGTCACACCAAAAGCTAGACCGGCCAAAGCATCCATTGTGTTATACCCTTCAAGAAAGCCATTCACTAGTGCTGCATGCTTATAAGCAACAGTTACAGCTGCAGTTTGTGGGTTACCTAATGGGTTAAGGAACGCAACAACAAACACTAAGAACAATAAAGCTAAGAATAAAGGATTCAATACTTTACCAACATTAGATAAGATATTGTTTTGATGATATGAAAAGCCAAAGGCTGCTAAGAAGAATAAAGCTGAAAAAAATAGCAAAGCAGTAGCTTGCATGTCTTTAGGAATAAATGGCGCCACCCCTACTGTAAAAGAAACTGTTGCAGTTCTTGGTGTTCCAAATAATGGTCCAATCGTAGCATGGATTAAAACCATGAAAACTACAGCGAAACCAGCACCTAATGGCTTGCCAATATCATAAACTCCCTCTGAGCGAGTGATTGCGACAGCCAATACTGAAAGTAAAGGTAATAACACTCCAGTGATCAGAAAGCCCACTGAAGCAACTCCCCAATTCGCCCCTGCTAATTGTCCTAAGTGAAGTGGGAAAATTAAATTACCTGCTCCGAAAAACAAGCCAAATAATAAAGATGCAACAACTAAATATTGCTTCCAAGTTAATTTGTTAGATGTTAAATCTTTCATATCTCTTCCTCCCGAGAATTAAGAATTATCTGATCACAAAAAAAGTCCCTCAACCAAAATATCTTTGATTGAGGGACGCTTTAGCGTGGTACCACCCTTTGTTCATATTGATATTACTAACAATACCTTTCACGTACGGCTAATAAGCGATACGTCGGCACGATAACGGGTGCACCCACTATTACTTACTAAAATTATTAAGTAATAGAACTCGAAAGTGATTTTCACTTAATTACTAATTTATCCCCTTTCACCCAACGGGACTCGCTGCTAACCGCAATTAAGCTACTCTTCTTTCTCTTTGCTTTCAGATTAATTAAATTGCTAAAAATATTTTAAGCTATTTTTTATCAAAGTCAATATAATTTTGAAAAAATATTTATTTTCAATTAATAAAAACGATAATTTTCGGTTGTATCAACTTGAACATCATTTTTAGTCAAATACTCAGTAAACATTTGGACGTAATCTTTATCCAGTGTAAATTCAATTTTATCCATGCTATATTCTGGGTAAAATCCACCGCCCATTGCTCGATAATTATTAACTGCCAAATGATAAATTTTATCATCTTCCAGTGGCTTTCCATTCAACCTAAGTTTTGTAATTCTATGACCAACAGGTTTTGAAAGATCAACTTCATATTTGACAGGATAAAAAACGTCGAAATGATAAAGTTGTGGCTTTGGTTTAACCCATCGATCCAAAAACTTAATCTTGCCTTGATCATCTTTTTCTAAAAAGCTAGCACTATGTTCAATTATGTGGCGCAATTGTTTGCCCGTTAATTTAACCCTGCACAACTGGTTAGCATAAGGATAGTTCAGCAAAACATCCCGCATCGTAACTTCTTTACCAAATCCTTTGGCAGTTTCACTCATAATTGCTGTAGCTGAAACATCAGCATCAGTAAACCAAAGCTGCATTTGTTGTAACAAGTTAACAAATGGTGCCCCATGTAATCTTGCTTCCATGGCATTTTCAATCGGTGCAGGCTTATTTAATCTAGCCAAAGGTTGATCAAGCCACTTTTGGGTTCTTTGATCCAAATCCTTCACGATCGAGACAATTTCTGGGTCCGGTCCATAATCCTTAGTATCGAGCAATTTAGTACTCATCTTTTCAATTTGTTTAGTTTGATCATTAATTTCCAAAGTAACTTCAGCTACTGCTTCTCCACGATAACCTGGTTGCACAATCGCTGTATTATTTTCAACGAGATTTAGACGGCGATGTTGGTGGCCTGTTAAGAACACATCAACTTCTGGAATTTCTGTTAAAATCTTATAGCCTTCATTTTCACCACGATGCGGTTCAGTTGCAACGCCCGTTGTTGGTTCACTTTCAAAACCACCGTGGTAGATTACTGCCAAAACATCAACTTGTGGACGCAAGATTTTAGCATAATGCTTTATTCTCTTAAAGGCAGAAACAAACTTAAGTCCTTTTACATGATCCTGAGGTTCCCAATGAGGAATATACTGTGTTGTTATTCCTAGAAAACCAATCTTAATCCCATTTTTCTCAATAATTTGATATTCTTTCCCAAAAGCTGGCACATCGGTTTCTTTATCAAGAATATTATCATTAATTATTGGCGCTTTATTGTGATCAACATAATAAGTCAGATAGTCTTGCCCAAAATTAAAATCATGGTTTCCTAAACAACGTGCATCATAGCCAATTCTATTATAAGCTTCGGTAAAAGTATACAAATCCCGATAATTATTAGTCGAATGTGTATAAGAAGCAAGCGGAGAACCTTGTAAACAATCGCCAGCATCGGTAACAACCACATTTTCTTTTCCTAAACGTTGGCGTTCGCTATTAATTAAACTACTTGCTCTACTTAAACTAATTGGTGCACTGTAATCATCACGATTTTGATAATCTGTTGGCAACAAGAAACCATGTGTATCACTGGTATGTAAAAAAGTTAATTTCATAAAACCTTCCTCAATTTAAGCATAAAAAAAGACACCGAATAAAGGTGTCTTTCATTTAGTTATTGTCGTTTTTGTTTTTATTAACAACTTGACGACCTTTGTAATAACCCTTTGGTGAAACACGATGGCTTAAGCGGTATTCACCAGTAGTTGCATCATAGTGCATTGCTGGAACACTCAACTTAATATGTCCACGACGTGAACGTTTCTTTTGTTTAGAAGTATGTCTTGCAGGTACTGCCATTTAATTTGATCTCCTTTATTGTAGTCTTAAGCTTCATCTTCACTCAAAAAGATGAATTGCTCATATGCTTTAATGATACTATTGAATCTCCTAGAAATCAAGATGATTAATCTTTCTTCTTAATTTGTTGATCATGACCTAAGAAATAACCAATGATTATACCGATAATTATCATTATCACTAAAACAATTATTAACGGTAGTTTAAGTGGAAATAAACCAAAATTAATTGTAACCGGATTAGTATTCATTACCACAAAAATCACTGCTAATAAGGTCAAAATTAAACTAAGAATTAAATTAATTTGTCTTTTTGTTAGTCTTTTCATACTTTTACTTTCTTGATGCAAATTCTAATGAAATAAGATCCCCTAATGTTGGGAAAAGATTGTATAATTTTGCAGCTAAAGCTAGACTCAATGGCAAATTAAGCTCACGTTTATCACTGCCAAAATAATGAACAACTTGCCAAGCAATATCATCAGGATCCATCATAAATTCCTGAACATTCTTCACATAATTACCAGTTTCATCAGCGACATTAAAGAAGTTAGTATACACAGGGCCTGGATTAACCGTCATAACTTTCACGCCAAAAGGCTTTAATTCAAGACGTAAAACATTTGAAAATTGAATTACAGCAGCCTTAGAAGCACTATAAGCTGCGGATTTAGTAGTTGGAACTTTTCCACCGATTGAACCAAAGTTCACAATTTGACCAGTCTTTTGTTCAATCATTACGCGTCCAATTAATCTCGTAAAGTACATTAAGCCAAGGACATTAACTTGGAACATATTGGTGGCATCTTGCATGTCACTTTCCATAAATGTTTCAAATTTGCCAAAGCCCGCACAATTAACAAGAAAATCAATGTGTTGAACTGAGGAAATAATTTCTTTAAATGTTGCTTCAATTTCATCAGCCTTACCCATATCAGTTGGAAAAACGTAAGTATCAGCACCAGATAATTCTTGTGCTTCAGCAGCAATTTCCTCAAGTTTATCTTTATTTCTTGCTATTAAGATAACAGTGGCTCCCCGACCTGCGCTCTCAAGTACAATTGAACGACCAATTCCACTTGAAGCTCCGGTAACAACCACTACTTTATTTCTTAAAGAATCACTCATTATTCTTTCGAACCTTTCATTGGAATGTTTACATGATCAAAATCGTTTGCCAATTTGGTATTTGGAAATACTTTTTTAGCTTGATTTTCTAGTTGCTTTGCTTTACCACCAAGATACCGTGCAGAAATATGATCTAACCAAAGTTGTTTAACACCATTATCTCTTGCTACTGTAGCAGCTTCAACACAGGTTGAATGATAATACGAATGCGCTAATTTTGCTTCATTACCTGCAAAAGTAGATTCATGAACCAAAATATCAGCATTCTTTGCTAACTTAGCAATACTTGGTATAGTTCTAGTATCATAGATAATTGTAACAATTCTTCCTGGTCTATCAGGACCCAAGAAATCCTTACCATCGATAATAGTGCCATCTTGTAAAGCTATTTGTTCTCCAGCCTTTAATTTACCATATAAAGGACCATTTGGAATATGAAATTTCTGTAATTTGTCCATTAAAAGCTCACCAGGTCGTGAATCTTCAACAACACGATAACCAAAACTAGGCACACGGTGATCTAACTTTTCAGTATATACTTTAAATCCTTGACCTTGATAAATTAATCCACCTTCAACCAACTCAACAAAGTTAATTGGATACGAAACTTTAGTCCTAGATACTCGCAAAGAGGTTTTAACAAATTGTTCTAATCCAGGAGGGCCATAAATTGTAAGCGGTCCAACATCTCCTTGAAAAGAACGTGTAGCTAGTAAACCTGGTAACCCGAAAATGTGATCACCATGATTATGTGAAATGAAGATTTTGGTAACTTTTCTTAGGCGAATATTCGTTTTAAGGATCTGATGTTGCGTTGCTTCCCCAACATCAAAAGCCAAATTTCATTTAATTCATCTAGGAGTTTTAATGCTAAACTGGAAACATTTCTCTGCTTAGAAGGCTGTCCCGCACCTGTTCCTAAAAATTGTATTTCCATATTTTTCCTATTCTAAAACTTGGCATGTTGCACAACATTCTTGACGATATATGCACTATAATACTTTGAACCATTTGGAGTTGGGTGAGTTTGATCTTGATAAAACCAGCTTGAATGATCCTTTGAATATCCATACCAATCAATTATCGTAAGATTATGATACCTTTTTTGCGCTTGTTTAAGCAAGTCGTTAACTTGACCTTGCCATTGTCTGGTTGGAACATGAGTATTAATCCAAAAGACTCTTCTCTTATTTCCAATTAATTTCATGACATTATCTAAATCACCCATTGAAAATGGCCCATTAGTACCAATGCCAATCAAAACATTATCTGCTAAAACTCCTTGATTCTTATATCCTTGAATCAAATTAACAGCAGCATCTAATTGTCTAGAAACAGCAGCATCAATAATGGCTTTGGGCATTAATGTCTTTAGATCATCACTAGATCCGGCCATGACTGAATCGCCAACTGCAGTTACTTCAACTTTTTGTGCGAGTTGCAGATCTAATTGAGAAATGCCATATTTGACATACTTCTTATTAACTGGATGCTTTTTAACAGCCTTCTTAGCATCACGAACAAGTTTGCTTTGTTTTTCCTTCTTTTGTTTTTTCTTAAATTTCTTAATTAGATTTTGATTATTGCGTTTTTGAAGCTTTTCATTAGCACTTATTCTTTGAGCTAACTGAGTTTTATTAAAATCGATACTTTTAGCACTTGGTGAAATCAAAATTCCAATAGATCCAATCGCTAAAATTAAAACAGCACAGAAGAATTTCAATTTTAACAACCAATTATCGCTACTCAAACTTAAAGCACTTGAAAACTTATTTTTAACATCAGCCCATTTAATTTTTGCAAAAGGCTTTTCAACCAAGCGATAAGATAATTCGGTTAAAACAAGAATAATGATTATTTCAATGAAGTGATAGAGATGTGGATGTTCTCCAATATTGGTAACTTTATCTTCAAAAAAGATCATTACTGGAAATTGATAAAGGTAAATCCCATAACTTCTAGATCCTATCCAATTAAAGACTGGATTAGTTAATATATTATTCCAGTGACTACCTGGATGAGCAATAACAGCTACTAAAATAGTAGTAATCACTGAAAAGATAAACATTCCACCACAATAAGTAAACATAGTTTGTGGATTCATAGCGGGACTTAAAACTAAAACGAGCATCAAAATAAAGGCAACAAGTCCCGTAATATCAAGAATTCGTGAATCTGTTCGATCTATTTGTTTCTTTAAATCTTCAATTGGCCAAATAACTGCTAATGCTGCACCTAATCCTAATGAAAAGAATCTCGTGTCAGTTCCATAATAAATACGATTAATATCTGCCCCATGCAAATAGAGCAATCCCATCTCTACTGCAGATAAAATTGAAAGTCCAAATAAGATCCAAAAAATCTTTTCTCGATTTCTTACAAATTTAACTAAAAGAAAAATTACCAAAGGCCACAATATATAAAATTGACCTTCAATAGACATCGTCCATAAATGCGTAAAAGGCGATTCATTACTTGCAAATCTTTCAAAATAACTTTGGCCGTTTAAAATTTGCCAGAAATTAAAAACATTCAGAACATTTGTGACTACAATTTGCATCAATTTGCTAAGAAGATTTCTTTGAAATAAAACAATCCAAGCGGATGCAGCCCAAAGTACAGTAATAAGTTGCGGATAGAGACGTCGCATTCGACTAAAGTAAAAACGCTTATTATCATAACTTCCATTATTTCGATATGATTTAAGCATATGATCTGTTACTAAATAACCTGATAATACGAAAAAAATAGGTACGCCAAGATATCCCCCAACAAAAGTACTGGGATCAAGATGATATAAAATGACGCCGATTACTGCTAAAGCTCTAAGTCCAGAATAACCTGTAATAAAACGATTCTTTTTCATTATTTAATTTTCTCTTCTCAACTTTTTTGTTTTTACTGAATAAATTCGAAATTGAAATCTCCAATAGCAACATCATCACCATTTTCAGCACCGGCCTTACGCAAGGCTTCATCTACCCCAAGATTATTAAGCTTGCGTGCTAATAACATGATACCGTCCTGGTGTTCGATGTTAATTCTTTGAACCAAACGTTCAAGGCTCTCACCTTTAACCACAAATACATGCTCATCAATTTTTTCAACAGTAAAGTCATTCTTTTTAGGAGCTTTATATTTGTACTCTTTAACCTTTTCATTAGTTTGGATTTCAGATTGTTGCTTACTACGCTCTTTTTCAACTTCTTCAACTAGATTTGCTGCATCTTGCATTAATTTAGAAACACCAGAATGTGTAACACTGGAAATTGCATAAACTGGCTTATCAATATTATTCTCTTTTAATGCCTTTTTAAACTCTTCAAATTTTTCTTCAGCACCAGGAATATCCATTTGCGTAGCAACGATCAATTCCTTCTTTTCACTAAGATCACTAGTGTAATTTGCTAGTTCTTTTTTGATTGCAAAATAATCCTTAATTGCCTCACGACCATTATTATGATCCATTGATACTAAATGCAAAATGACTTTCGTTCTTTCAATGTGGCGTAAGAATTGCATCCCTAACCCGACACCCTGGCTAGCTCCTTCAATTAAGCCTGGTAAATCAGCCATTGAGAAATCACGACCATCAGGTAAAATTACCATTCCAAGGTTTGGCGTCAAAGTTGTAAATTCATAAGCTGCAATCTTTGGTTTTGCTTTAGTTACAACAGAAAGCAAAGTTGATTTACCTACTGAAGGAAAGCCAACTAAACCTACATCAGCCAACATTTTTAGTTCCAAGCGTAAAACGCGATCTTCTCCAGGTTCGCCATTTTCAGCTATTTCAGGCGCAGTATTAACACTGTTAGCAAAATGGATATTTCCACGACCGCCACGGCCACCTCTAGCAACCACAAGCTCTTGTCCATTTTTAACTAAATCGCCAATCAGTTCTCCTGTTTCAAAATCATAAACAGTCGTACCCACTGGTACTTTTAAAAACAAATCTTTAGCTCCACGACCATATTGAGATTTAATACGGCCATTTTCACCATTTTCAGCCTTAAATTTACGCCGATAACGAAAATCCATTAAGGTTCTTAATCCTGTATCAGCGACAAAAATAATACTACCGCCACGACCGCCGTCGCCACCAGCAGGTCCTCCATTGGGAACATATTTTTCATGGCGGAAAGCGACCATGCCGTCGCCACCTTTTCCGGCTTGAACTTCAATTTTTGTTTGATCTACAAAGGTTGGCATCTGCAAAACTCCTTCCGTCTTTTCTAACTTTATTATGATACCACAGAACTACTGCTAAGAAGCACTTTTCAAAGATTAAAGACTTAGTTTTACTGATTGTGCTTGTGTAATAGTTAAGCCAGCCTTTCTTAAGTCATCAACCGACGCTTCCTTAATCTTCTTTAGTGAACCAAACTGTCGTAAAAGTTTATTACGTGTTTTCGGTCCGATTCCCTTAATAAGGTCAAGTCTACTTGATAAAGCATTCTTAGCATGTGTTCTTCTATGAAAGGTTATCGCAAAGCGGTGAACTTCGTCCTGAATTCTTGTCATTAAGTAAAAACCTTGAGACTTCGGATCCAATGGAATCAATTTAAAATCTTGCCCATTTAAGGGATCACCAAATAACAAATGATTAGTTCGGTGCTTATCATCTTTGACCATCCCCGCAACTGGGATATTTAAATTAAGTTCATTTCTTAAAACATCTTCACAAGCCTCAACCTGAATTTGACCGCCATCCATCAAAATTAAATCTGGCATTTTTTTATGCTCACGAAGTAAACGTCCATATCTACGCCGAACTACTTCACGCGTATTTCTTAGTTCATCGCCACCATTTTGATGTTCAACTTCACCTTTTAATTTATATTTACGGTAAGAAGTTTTATTTGGTTCACCATCCTTAAAAACAACTAAAGCAGAAACAGGATCAGCACCCTGAATATGCGAATGGTCAAAACTTTCAATTGTATGACCATAGGGCAAACCTAAAGCAGCAAATATTTCTTTTTGCGCTCCTTTTGTCTTCCGATTTCCAAGTTCTAATAACCTAAATTTATCATCTAACTTCAGTTTGGCATTATCTTTTGCCATTTCTAAGAGAGCTTTTTTCTGTCCTCTTTGCGGAGTCCGCACAGCAACATGAAGTACTTCGGACAGACTTTCATTGTCAATACCTTTTGGCACCAAGACCTCTTTAGGCAAAACGTGATTTTTTTGACCATAAAATTGAACGATAAATGAGGCAAAAGCATCTTCAGGATCGTTAGTATCAGTTAATGGGAACATTTTTGTTTCTCTTCTTAATAATTTTGCCTGGCGTAAATAGAAGATTTGTACTGAAAGCCAAGATTTATCAACATAAAAGTTAAAGATATCTCTTTGTGTATTATCATTTGAAATAATCTTTTGTTTTTCAACTGTTTCTTCAATATATTTTAGTTGATCGCGAATTTCCGCTGCTCGCTCAAATTCTAATTGAGCAGAAGCCGCTGACATTTTCTTAGTCAAATCTTGTTTAACCCAACCTATGTCACCATTTAAGAAGCTCTTAATTTTTTTGATCTGTTCGTCATATTCTTCTTGCGGAACCTTTTTAAAACAAGCTCCTAAACACTGTCCCATATGATAGTACAAGCATGGACGGCCATTATATCCATTACACCG
Source organism: Candidatus Lactobacillus pullistercoris (assembly GCA_018883635.1). Lineage (GTDB taxonomy): Bacteria > Bacillota > Bacilli > Lactobacillales > Lactobacillaceae > Lactobacillus > Lactobacillus pullistercoris. The sequence continues at coordinate 14,056 of JAHLFT010000056.1, read as the reverse complement.
ACGAAGTGGAAACACTTTTTGAATAAATTTTAATGTCGCTTGTGCTGCATATACGTTAGGATACGGGCCAAAATAATAGCCCTTATCTTTTCTTACAATACTAGTTAATTTAGTTTGAGGATCTCTTTCATTGGTTATTTCAATATAGGGATAACCAGTTCCTTGTTTTAATTGAACGTTATAGTACGGTTGATATTTCTTGATTAAAGTAATTTCTAATAAAAAAGATTCTTTATCTGTTGAAACTGTAATAATATCAAAATCTCTTATCTCTCTTACTAATTCAGCCCGCCGGCCAACTTGCTTACTTTTGAAATAAGATCTAACGCGATTTTTTAAATTTTTAGATTTGCCAACATAAATGACTGTACCATTTATGTCTTTCATCAAATAACAACCTGGTTTTTCAGGTAAAAGTTTTAATTTATTTTCAATTAATTCTGTTGCCAAAAAACTCACCTCATAATATGCACTAAAATTTTAACATATTTATAAATTTTTCTAATATTTAATGCACCTGCTTTACCAAGATTCGCCTTAATTTTAAAACTTTGTTATATTGATAGATAATTATATTTTAAGGAGAATTTATGACAGCTTGGATTTTTTCATTAATTGATCATTTTGGCTATTTTGCGATTGCTTTTCTAATTGCTGTAGAAAACGTCTTTCCACCTATTCCATCAGAAGCTATTCTTTCATTTGGTGGATTTATGACTAGTAAAACCTCAATGAACATTTTCGGCTTAACAATTGCTTCTACAATAGGTGCAGTTATTGGTGCTCTAATTCTTTACTGGGTTGGAACTTTATTATCCGAAAGCCGCCTAGAAAAACTTTTTTCTCATTCTTTGTTTAAAAAACTAGGTTTTAAAAAGAGTGATGTCAAACGATCAATTTCCTGGTTTGAAAAACATGGCATTAAAACTATTTTCTGGGGCCGATTTATTCCGGTAATCCGAAGCTTAATTTCTGTCCCTGCTGGAACTGCTAAAGTTTCAATGGGTAAATTTTTAGTTTTAACAACACTTGGAAGTTTAATTTGGAATGCTGTTTTAATTAGCTTAGGTGCTTATATGGGCAATCAATGTGAGAAAATTGTCTTAATATTTGAAGAATATTCTTTGATAATTGTGCTAATCATGGTCATTTCTTTCATTTACTTTGGCTATGTTTGGTATCAAAAAAGAATTAAAAGTAATAAAAAATAAAAACATTTTAATGGAGGGGTTATATGAATATTTTTAGAAAACAAAATGTTAAAACCTATCTCGGCGAAGATATAAAATTCTCTAGGACCCTATCAGCCTTTGATTTAGTTGCTATGGGCGTGGGAGCCGTAATTGGTACTGGGATCTTTATTTTACCGGGAACTGTAGCTGCTACTACAGCTGGACCCGGGGTTAGTCTTTCCTTTTTAATTGCCGCTGTAATTTGTGTGTTATCTGGGATGTGTTACGCAGAATTTGCATCCTCGATTCCAGTCGCTGGCTCTGCTTATTCATACGGCAATATTATTTATGGAGAAATTACCGGTTGGCTAATGGGCTGGGCTTTAATTTTAGAATACATGCTGGCCGTTGCAACGGTTGCTGCTGGCTGGTCCTCTTATTTTACCTCTTTTATTAAACCTTTTGGGGTTACAATTCCCAAGGCTTTTTCAGGACCTTTTAATCCAAAAGGTGGAGTTTACTTCGATTTAGTAGCAGTTGTCGTTATCATATTAATTTCTCTTTTATTAGCACATGGACTTAAAAGTTCAATTAAAATTAACAACTTAGCTGTTATAATCAAAATTTCAATTATCCTAATTTTCATTTTTGTTGGTTTGCAATTTATCAAACCGGCGAATTATCATCCTTTCCTTCCATATAAGTTTTCTGGTGTATTCAGAGGCGCAACTACTGTTTTCTTTGCTTTTCTTGGTTTTGATGTAGTTTCTAGTTCTGCAGCCGAGGTTAAAAAACCACAAAAAAATATGCAAATTGGAATTATTGGTACTTTAGCCGTAGCCGTTGTTTTATATATGGGAGTATCACTAGTACTAACTGGAATGGTAAATTATAAGGACTTAAATATTGCCAATCCGGTCTCATTTGCTCTAGAATACGTTCATCAAAATTGGGTAGCTGAATTATTATCACTTGGTGCTATGATCGGAATGGCAACCATGATGTTAACAATGATTTATTCCAGTTCTAGATTAATTTATGCAATGGCAAGAGATGGTCTTTTACCACATATCTTTAGTAAGATTGACCCTAAGAGCAAAGCTCCGCAGCTCTCACTTTTAGCAGTTACGATTATAATTGCCTTAGGCGCTGCTTTCTTTTCTGTAGAGCAACTTACTAATCTAGTAAGCTTTGGTACATTATTTGCATTTACACTTGTTTCGTTTGGTATTTTAAAACTAAGAAAAAGAACTAATATTAGTAACGAGGGTTTTAAAGTGCCAGGATATCCAATTGTTCCAATTATTTCTGGATTATTCTGCATTTTGATGATGTGTCAACTGAATGCGGATGTCTACTTATTAGCAGCCATTTGGCTAGTTATTGGACTTATTATTTATTTTGCTTATGGCTATAAACACAGTCAGTTAACAAATAAAGATTAAGATAAAGAAAAAAGTTTGGAATTTCTTCCAAACTTTTTTTACTTTCAATTTTCATTAATTTACTTGATTGAGTACTTTATTCTCATTCAAATAAGCTAAAATATTTCGGCTATCTTCTTTAGCTAAATTATAGCGAGCTTTGTAGGTTGCACTACTTACATATGGTGTAATAACAACATTATCAAGAGAAGCCAATTCTTCATCGCCGTTTTCCATGTCGTCAAATACATCTAAACCAGCACCTGCAATTTCACCCTTTTTAAGAGCTGAAATTAAAGCAGTCTGATCGATCATATCTGCTTGTGCCACATTAATTATAAAAGCAGTGTCCTTCATTTTTTCAAAGCTAGTCGCATCAATAATTCCACTATAAGTATCTTTAAGTGTACCATTTAATGAGACAAAATCACTCTTACTTAAAAGTGTATTCAAATCAACTTGCTTAGTATTTAATTCTTCTTCAACTTTCGCATCAAGCTTCTTCTTAGAACACTAAATTACTTTCATACCAAGCACTTTAACAAATCTGGCAAGCAAAGCGCCAATTTCACTCATCCCAATGATGCCCAATGTTTTTTTCTTCTATACTGTGGCCTTGATTGTCATAATCATTGGTATCAAGGAATACACCTTCACGCATAGAATTATCATAATAATGCAATCTCCTAGCACAAGCTAGAATCATTGTTAGAGCTAATTCAGCTGTAGGACGCAAAACACTCTCAGGACAGTTATCAACTTAAATGCCCTTTTGGCGAGCATAATCGACATCAATAAAATTATAATTGACACCAAAAGTTGAGATTATTTTTAAATTTTTGCCCGATCGATAATTCTCTTGTCAATGATTATTTTGGCATCAATAACAGCATCATAATTTGCAATATTTTCTAATAACCACTCATAATCATCTTCTGGACGATGACCAACTAGTCCCATCATGACTTCACAATCATCTTTTAATTCGGTTATGGCATCTTCATCCAAGCCACCTAATACCAAAACTTTATTCTTACTCATATTTTGTCTCTTATTCTCTGTACATTTTTATGCTAGCACTAAAAGAATAGAAAAACTAATAATACTAATCTAGAATTTTGTTTATTGCCTTAGCCACACCATCATGATCACAATCGTCAGTTATCGCATCAGCGTTTTGCTTAGTAATATTTACTGCATTGCCCATAGCCACACCTAGGCCAGCAAATTTTAACATCGGCATATCATTTGCTTCATCGCCTAAGGCCATGACATTTTCAGGAGTAATCTTTAGATGCGCACATAAAACCTTCAATCCCGTAGCTTTATCGGTTGACTTTGCCGTAGCTTCATAATAAAAAGGCTCAGTTTTTGAAAAAGTTACTCGAGTTCTCATTGAGTCAAAAAGTGGATTTTTTAAACATTCGTCAAGAAATTTAGGATCATCCACATACATACACTTAATAATGGGAATATTCTGCATTTCTTCTTGTGTACGATAAGATACACCCAAATTTACGATTCTAGAATTATAAATAGTATAGTAGCCTAAATCACGATTGGCAGTATAAATTCGATCTAAACTAATTGCTTGAAAATGTAAATTTAATTTTCTAGCAATAACTTCTAGATCAATGTAGTCTTGATAATTTAGTTCTTGTTTGAACAAGATTTTGCTATTAGTATTCTCGCTAACTGCTCCATTAAAACTAACGACATACTGATCATCTTGATTATTAAGCTTTAGTTCATCCAAATATCTTTGCGCACCAGCAAGAGGACGGCCGGTACAAATTACAATCTTTTTATTTTGCAATTTAGCTTTTTCAATTGCTGCCTTTACGGCAGGTGTAATCTCTTTTTTAGAATTAACTAGAGTGCCATCAATATCAATTGCAATTAATTTAATTTCAGCCATTTCTTACCTCATGCGTACTTACTAAAGTTTTATTTTTTTCTAGATCATTCATATCATCTTGTGATATTTCAAAATCTAAAGACAAATTTTCCTTCATTTCATTTATTTTAGTCGTTTTTGGAAGAATTATACAGCCCAACTGAATTGCATACCGCAACATTAATTGGGCTGCACTAACCCGATATTTTGCTGCATATTTCAAAATTATTGAATTATTTAATAAAGTACCATGAGCAAGTGGTGAATATGCTTCAACTAAGATCCCATTTCCTTGACAATACTGAATCAATTTTTCGGAGTATTACCAATATTTACATTAATTTGATTTACAGCCGGCATCATCGTGCCATTTGTAATAATATTCTTAAGATATTCATTAAGAAAATTTGAAACTCCGATTGCTCTAACTTTTCCCGCTTTGACTGCTTCCTCCATGGCACGCCAATTTTCTAAGTTGCCCTCAAAATATCGATTTGAGGTTCTATTTACTTCGATCCAAGATTGTGGCGAATGAATTAATAATAAGTCGATATAATCTAAACTAAACCTTTCCCAAGCATCATTAATTGCTAATTTTGTCTTTTGATAATCTTTAACTGCAGTTGGAATTTTTGTTGTCAAAAAGATATCACTACGTTTAAATATCTGAATTCCAAATTCCTCTTCCTACACCAGCTTCATTGCCATAGTCACTAGCTGTATCAAAAGCACTATAACCAACTGAAATTGCTTGTTGAATCGTCTTTTTAACCTTGTCATTGTTAACTAACCAAGTTCCTATTTGAACTCGCGGAATTTTAATTCCATTATTCAAAGTCAAGGTTGAATTAAAATCCATTAATTTAGTCACCTCGCATTATATTAATGTCTCCGGTGGTTCTTAATCCCTATTTAAAGTCTCCTCATAATTAAAATATAAGTCAATTTATATATCCTTTATAAGTCAATCTTAGTTATATAAATAAATCAAAAATATTTACAAAAAAAGAAAGGGCTGACTTTCTCATTTGTCAACTCTTTCCCCTCAGTCTCTTAATTCCTACACCTTTATACTATCTTATTTTTTTGCATTAACAAGCACCTTTTTAAGAGACTTTGAAGACATTTGTTATTTTTTATTTTCAGTATATCAATATACTTAATAGTTTCTTTTGGTCTTTTATCAAGCAAAAATGTTATATTACATTTGTATTACAAAATAACTTTTTTGTATAAACTCAAAAGACTTTAACTTGATAACGATTTCTTTTAGTAGGTACTTCTTTATCCTCAGCAGAATATCCTAGACAAACGACTACCTGACATTTGAAATCTTTCGAGATTTTCAATTCTTCCCTTAATTGCTTACTTTGATTAATTCTTTGAGCAGCACTGAGTATATAAACTGACCCGATATTTAAACTATTTGCTTCAATCATAATGTTTTCGGCAGCTACTGATGCATCCCTAACTCCAAACTCACTAGTAGTTTTTGTATTAATTAAAAATAATACTGGAGCATGGTAACAGGAATTACTGGTAATGGAATCTATCTCATTTGTAATTTTTTTATCTTTAATTACGATTCCCTGCATTACATCAGTTTGATTCATCCCACAGGGAGCTGCCTGAAAAGCAGCAATCAATTGACTAATTTCTGCCTCGGTTAAACTATTTTCTTTAAATTCTCTAGTAGAATGTCTTGTTAAAATACAATCTGTCATTTTTTCTCCTTTCACAATTAACCTTTTATCACTATTGTAAGCCTTTACAAAATTAATGGTAGATAAACTGTCTAAATTTTAGTTTTTATGGTATAGTCTAATAAAGCTTAAGTGAAAGCAATTTGAAAGGATGATTTGATGGGATTGAATTTTGATAATCCAAATAATCTTAATAAGATGTTAGACAAATTTGCTGTTGTTCCTGATCCAAAAAAATCTCCAATGAACAAACGCAAAAAAGATGAAAATAAAGATAAAGACAAAGACAAAAAATAAGAGTTTGAAAATTCAAACTCTTTTTTCTTTCTAATATAACTGTTCAACTTGCTTTTGAACATCTTTATCATTCAAAAATTCATCATAGCTAGTTTGGCTTCGACTAACGATTCCTTTAGGTCCAACTTCAATAATATGATCAGCAATTGTTTGTAAAAATTCATGATCATGTGAAGTAAAGATAATCGAACCTTGATAAGCTTTTAAAGCATCATTTAATGACGTAATCGATTCAAGATCTAAATGGTTAGTTGGATCATCCATCACTAAAACATTAGCTTCCTGCAGCATCATTCTGGATAACTGACAACGAACCTTTTCTCCACCTGAAAGTACTTTAATCTGCTTTTCGATTTCATCACCACTGAAGAGCATTCTACCTAAAAAGCTCCGTAAAAATGTATTATCATTTTGCTGCTCTGTAGCATATTGCCGTAACCAGTCTAAAATCGTTAATTCTGGATTATTAAAATTCGCATTTAGATCTTTTGCCATGTAATTAAAAGCTGTGGTCTTACCCCATTTAATTTGACCAGAATCAGGTTTAATTTGGCCACTAATAATTTCCATTAATGCAGTACTTGCCAAAGAATTACGTGATAAAATTCCAACTTTATCACCTGGTCTAATATTAAAGGAAACGTCCTTAAGAATTTGCTGGCCATCAACTGAATATGAAACATCTTCTACTTTTAAAAGATCGTTTCCTAGATCTCGATGTAAATCAAATTTTACGAAAGGATATTTTCTTGAAGATTGCTTAATATCTTCTAAAGTAATTTTTTCAAGTTGCTTTTTTCTAGAAGTAGCTTGCCGAGATTTAGATGCATTAGCAGAAAAACGGGCAACAAATTCTTGTAATTGCTTAATTTTTTCTTCTTTTTTAGCATTTTGATTTGCGGCCATCTCAGCAGCTAGTTTACTTGATTCATACCAAAAATCATAATTTCCCATATATAACTTGATTTGACCAAAGTCAACGTCACACATTTGGGTACATACTTGATTTAGAAAATGGCGGTCGTGAGAGACAACAATGACAATATTTTCATAATCAGCTAAAAAATCTTCTAACCAATTGATCGTATGGACATCAAGACCGTTAGTTGGTTCATCCAAAAGCAAAATATCAGGATTGCCGAATAATGCTTGTGCTAGTAAAACCTTAACTTTTTCAGATTCTGGCAATTGCGCCATTAACAACTGGTGTTTATCTTCAATAATTCCCATCGATTGTAGTAACTTGGCTGCATCAGCTTCTGCATTCCAGCCGTCTAATTCTGCAAATTTGCTTTCTAGCTGTGCTGCCTTAACCCCATCTTCATCACTAAAGTCTGGCTTAGCATAAAGCTCATCTTTTTCTTTCATAATTTGATATAACTGTTGATGACCCTGAATAACAGTTTCCATAACCGAAAAGTTTTCAAAAGCAAAGTGATCTTGATTTAAACTAGATAATCTTTCATTACTGTCAATGTGAATACTTCCGCTTGTTGGCTGTAATTTTCCTTCTAATAATTTTAAAAATGTCGACTTACCCGCACCATTGGCTCCGATCACGCCATAGCAATTTCCGGGAGTAAATTTTAGATTGACATCTTCATATAATATTTTTCCAGACAAAGTTAGACTCAAATCAGTAACTGTAATCAAATATATATCCTCCTAAATGTATATTTCAGTTATTATATCAATTATTTAAAATAAAAAAAGAAAAATATCTACTATATAATAGATATTTTTCTAGAAGATTTAAAGATATCCAATAAAAAGTATATAATTCAGAACAATTCTCTGATATACTTGTTTTGGATCTAATTATTTAAAAGTCCTTTGATGAGACCCCTTCATCCAGGTAGTTGAATCCCCTTTTACCTGTGTTTATTATAGCACAAAATATAACATATATTATATTATTTTAATTTTTTGAATTTTTTATTAACCTAATTCAATTTAACTGAACTAAACTATGCGTTTAAGTTAAAATTGAGTTAGGTTTTTTTTGATTGGAGGCGAAATTATGTACCAAGATAACAATGTCTTTTCATACTTAAAATGGCGTGGTGATGTACCTTTCTCCACGTCTGCTTTTAATGAAATCGACGCTTTAGTTTTATCAGTCTTTTCCTATCTAAACTTAACTGGGATCGTTTCTGATGATCAAAAAGAGATTTCGATTCATGATGCTGCTAAATTATATTTTTCGGCCAAATTTTCTCAAAAAGATCACATATACTACCAAACTCTGCTGAAATTAATGAATCATGCCGAGCGCTTTAAAAATGCACTTCTATCGTATTATGCTGATACTTTAACCGATAAAACTCAATTTAGTGCAGTAAGAACTCAATTGGACAATGGAATTAATTTTATCGCCTTTAGAGGAACTGATGATTCCCTGGTTGGTTGGAAAGAAGATTTTGAAATCAGTTTTAAAACAACAATTGCTCAAAAACAGGCGAAAGATTATTTAGAAAATATTTTGAAGAAGGATAATTTAACTTATATCCTCGGTGGCCATTCTAAAGGTGGAAATCTAGCCGAATACGCCGCATTAAACATTGAACCAAAATTAAGAGAACGAATTAAAAGTATTTATACTTTTGATTCACCAGGAATAGCAAAAGAGGTTGGTGCTCAACTCCCAATAAAATTTCTTCAGGAAAAATTAAAACGTTATGTACCTGAATTTAGTATTATCGGTAGACTTTTCGAGCCAAGTGATATTAAAGCAACAATCGTCCAATCTACTAGAAGTAATTTAAGTCAACATGATGTTTTTAGCTGGGAAATTACTGGATCAAAATTTGTTACTCACAATCACCGGAATCCTCAAGCACGAATTTATAATCAATTAATCAATGATTGGATTGGGGATGCAACACTCAGTGAAAGAGAATCATTAACTAACGATCTCTTTGACGCCCTAGCTGCCGGTGGTGCTACTAAAATAAATCAATTAAGTAAAAACGGTTTTGGTGGTTTTGGTGCCATTTTATTCTCAATAACTAATTCATCGCGTAGAACAAGATTCGTCTTTGGCAGTCTCTTTTCGGCTCTGTGGCAATCTTTAAAAGATCGCGGCATTCTTCACTTATTATTCTCTTTTGACTCAATTATCGGTTGGGTTCTATTATTACTCGGCATTGTTACTCTCACTGCTCCTCAATATTCATTAAGAGTTTTTGGTACATTAGTTGCCTTCACAGGAATTGGTTACAGTGTCAAACAAATTATTACAACCGCAATTTCAAAATATAACGAAAGGCAAAAACGTTTCTTTATTATTAGTTGGTTAATTACTTTCGCACTTTCTGTGGCTTTAATTTCAAACAACCGCATATTAATTTTTTTAGCTCACTACTTCTTGGGAACATTTTTGATAATTTACTCGTATATTCGCCTGCGGCATGTCATTTTACACAGAATAAAAGGAATATTTGGTAAGATAATTGTAACTATCGAAGCAGTAGTAGCTTTCGCTTTAGGAATTACTATTGTCGTTAATCCAAACTACTTTACAAAAAGGGCAATTATTATTGCAGGAATCTTATTAATTATTTATGGCTTTTTCAAATTAGTGGGAGAGCTGTTCAATCAACGCAAAAAATTCCCCAAACAACATCGTTAAAATTAAAAAGGAGTTTAAGAAAAATAGGTAAATCCTATTTCTTAAACTCTTTTTTCCACACTTATATTTTATCTTCGATCCAATTACCTAATTCAGAAACGTTTTCTCTAGTAACTGAACTAAAAGTAATAAAGGAAACATGTTGATAATTTAAGTTTATTTTCTTTTGTAAATTGGCTTTAACTTTATTTAGCTGACTCTTCTTTATTTTATCGATCTTCGTGCATACAACTAAGATGGGTAAATTTAAATATTGTGCATATTCATACATTGCCACATCATCTTTGGTAGGTTCATGACGACTATCAATTAAAATAATTAGCCCTTTTAAATTTGGTCTGGTCTCCAAATAGTCTTGAATCATTTCTCCAAATTCTTGTCTCTTTTTTTGAGAAACTTTGGCATACCCGTATCCAGGTACGTCTACTAAGAAGAATTGATCATTAACTAGATAAAAGTTCAAAGTTTGCGTTTTTCCCGGTTGAGAAGACGTTCTAGCAAGATTTTTTCTCTTTAGGAGCGTATTAATCAAGCTAGATTTTCCAACGTTTGAACGTCCCGCTAGGGCTATTTCAGGAAGGTTGTTTTTGGGATACTGATCTTCTCTTACTGCACTAACAAAATATTCGCTATTTTTAATTATCATTCACAGTTGCCTTTTCATTTTTATCTTCACTACTCTTGCGCGTGACACGTGGTTGTGCATGACGAGTGATTACATCTTTGGTTACCTCAACCTTTTCAATATCAGCTTCACTCGGCGTCTTATACATAGTATCCATTAATGCATTCTCAATGATCGTCCGTAAACCACGGGCACCCATATTTCTCTGAATAGCTAAATCGGCGATAGCTTTTAAAGCACCATCTGTAAATGTTAATTGAACATCATCTAAAGATAAAAGCTTTTGATATTGTTTTACTAACGCATTCTTTGGTTGAGTTAAGATACGAACCAAATCTTTACTATCAAGTTTATCTAAAGTTGAAATAACAGGGATACGACCAATAAATTCTGGAATCATCCCGAATTTAACTAAATCCCCTGTGGTAAGGTAATGAGTCCATTCATCGGTATCAATCTTGTTTATTTCACTTTCAGCACCAAAACCAATTGTCTTCTTACCTAAACGATTCTTAACGATCTGTTCAATTCCATCAAAGGCACCACCAACAATGAATAAAATATTAGACGTATCCATTTTGATCATTTCTTGTTGTGGATGCTTACGTCCCCCCTGTGGTGGCACTGATGCAATTGTTCCTTCCAAAATCTTTAAAAGAGATTGTTGTACACCTTCACCAGATACATCACGCGTAATTGAAACATTTTCAGCCTTTTTAGAAATTTTATCTATTTCATCAATATAGATAATTCCTCTTTGAGCTCTTTCCAGATCATAATCAGCATTCTGCAACAGTTTTAGCAAAATATTTTCTACATCTTCACCAACATATCCGGCTTCAGTTAAAGTTGTGGCATCTGCAATTGCAAATGGCACATTTAATATTCTAGCCAAAGTTTGTGCTAAATATGTCTTACCTGAACCAGTTGGTCCAATAAGTGCGATATTAGATTTTTGCAACTGCGTTGATGAATCTACATCCATTTGTCTAATTCGCTTGTAATGGTTGTATACGGCCACAGACAGCACTCTTTTTGCGCGATCTTGTCCAATTACATATTCATCAAGTTGTTTCTTGATTTCCATTGGCTTTGGTAATTCTTTTGATTGTTTAATTGAATCAGCTTTTAATTCGTCATCAATAATTTTTTTCGAAAGATCAACACATTCATTACAAATATAGACACCATTGCCGGCAATCATCTTTTTAACTTGATCTTGAGTTTTACCACAAAAAGAGCATTTTACCTCTTCCTGATCTGTAAACTGAGTTGCCATATAAAATTTCCTCCTGTCATCTACAGAATCAAGGTTATCATAAATGGAAAGATAATAAAGTACTTTGCTCAAATAAAAAGACGACTGTCTAGCAGCCGCCTAGTTATATTATTGAGCTAAGTCAATAATTATTTTTCTGACTTCTTTTCTTCCTTAAGCTTAGATTTTGCAACTTGTTTTGCATTGTCAGTAACTAAATCCATAGCTTTACGAACAGTGATGTCATGGCTTAACATATCATCATTTAAGGTGTTACGAACCATTTTTTCATCCATGTTGTATTCTTTAGCAAGGTTCTTGATTTCCTTGTCCATTTCGTCCTTAGTTGCCTTGAACTTTTCCTTTTCAGCAATTGCTTCTAAGACTAAATTAATCTTTACTCTTTCAGCTGCATCCTTGGCAAATTGAGCACGTAATTGAGATTCATTAGTATTGGTTAACTTGTAGTAAGTTTGTGGATCAATACCTTGACGTTGCATGTTACCTAAGTATTGTCTTAATTGAGTATCAACGTCTTCTTGAATCATAGCATCAGGAATTTCATCAATTGTAGAATTGTCAACTGCGGCTTCAATAGCTGCTTGTTGAATAGTATCCTTAGCCTTAGATTCTTTTTGTTCCTTTAAGTCTTTCTTGATCTTAGCTTTAAGATCATCAAGAGTATCTACGGAATCATCAACGTCCTTTGCAAACTCATCATCCAATTTTGGAAGTTGCTTAGATTTAACTTCATGTAATTTAGTTGCAAAGTGAGCTTCTTTACCTGCTAAATCCTTTGCACCGTAATCCTTAGGGAAAGTAACGACAACATCTACATCATCGCCGGCCTTGTGACCAATAAGTTGATCTTCAAAGCCAGGAATAAAGGTATTTGAACCCAATTCTAATGAGTAGTTTTCAGCAGAACCACCATCAAATTCTTTACCATCAATGGTTCCCTTGTAATCGATAGTTACTGTATCACCTTTAGCTGCCTTGTCCTTCTTAAGTACAAGTTCAGCATTTTGTTCACGACGCTTTTCAAGTTCAGCATCAATATCTTTTGCATATACACGAGTGTTTTGCTTAGAAACTTCAACACCTTTGTATTCACCTAACTTAACTTCTGGTTGAACAGAAACAATAGCTTTCATAGTCCAGTCTTTACCTTTATCCATAGATACAGGTTGAATTTGTGGCTGACCCACAGCGTCAATTTTTGCTTCCTTAACAGCAGCAGAATACGCGTTAGGCAATACTAAGTTTAAAGCGTCTTCGTATAAAGCTTCTTCGCCGTAATATTGATCAAAAATTAAGCGAGAAACGTGACCTTTTCTAAAACCTGGTACACGCAAATTCTTTTTAACTCTTCTAAAAGCTTGGTCTAAACCTAATTTAATTTCATCTTGTGAAATATCAAAAGTAAGTTCGCCGGTAGTCTTTCCGGTTTTTTCCCATTTTACAGACATTAATAAAATACCTCCAATGTCAAGTTTGAGTTTGCTACTTGCATACTAAGTTATCTTACCTTAAAAGAAGAGAAAAAACAAATTTTGATCAAAAAAAATACACTTCTTTTTAAAGAAGTGTATTTTTACTGTTAGAAATTAGTCAAGGATTTCAGTAACCTGACCGGCACCAACGGTACGACCACCTTCACGGATGGTGAACTTAGTACCCTTTTCAATGGCAGCTGGCTTGATTAACTTAACAGTAAATTCTGTGTTATCACCAGGCATAACCATTTCTGTACCTTCTGGCAATTCGATTTCACCAGTAATATCAGTGGTGTGGAAGTAGAATTGTGGACGGTAGTCTGAGAAGAATGGAGTGTGACGGCCTCCTTCTTCCTTCTTCAAGATATAAACTTGACCTTTAAATTCCTTGTGGGTTTGAATTGAGCCTGGTGCAGCCAATACTTGACCACGAACAACTTGGTCACGGTCAATACCACGAAGTAAGACACCAACGTTATCGCCGGCTTCACCTAAGTCCAAAGTCTTGTGGAACATTTCCAAACCAGTAACAACTGACTTAAGAACCTTGTCT
>JAHLFT010000055.1 GCA_018883635.1 Candidatus Lactobacillus pullistercoris | reverse complement strand
TCATTAGACTACGGGATAGCTGTGAAAGGCTATCCCTTTTCCTGTATAATGGGGCTAGTCTAATGATGGGAGTAGTTTGATGAAAAAGGTATTATTAGAAGTGGGTAAAGCATTGGTTACCTTAGCAATAATTGCAGAAGCAATTTATTTATTATTTACTACACCAAAATATTGGCCTGGAGTAATCGTTTTAGCCGCAATATTATATATGTGGATTCAGGTCGTTTATCATTTGTTTGGGAAAATGAAATTGACAAAAAACGGCTTTGAATTCGAAAATAATGCAAGATGTGATAAATCTACCAGTGTTACAAACAGCGTGAAAAAAGAAATTGATACTATTACTAATCGTTTATCCAAATTAGAAAATAAGTTTAATCATCATAAAGAGCAAAGTGATTTACACTTTAATAATGTAGAAAAAGAATTAGACAAGTTTAAACAGCAAATAGCCTCATTATCGAAACAAGTAGCGATGATTAAAGCTAATGAGAAAAAGAACCTTCGGTATTCCTTTGAGAGCCTTAACGTTGCTAGTGATAGCAATCGATTAAGTCTTGTTGGAGCCGATTATGAATCTCCTGAATCATTAAGTCGGTTTGTTGAATTAAAAAGTAAAGCAAAAGAAAATGAGTACGATTTAAAAGGTGACCCTAACTACAACGCATTGGTCGTACGACTAACTAACGAGATATTGAGTAATTTAGGTATGTCCACCAAAATTCGAATGCAAGAGAATCACACTAACGATCTATTGAATTTAGATTTTGAGAATGACATTTGTAAAGTTTACAGTGGTAAAGAAGTTGATTTTGAAACTCTAGCAGCTATCCAGAATCAGGTTGAAAAAGTCGATAGTGATCCAAATATCCCAATTTCGTTCTCTAAGGCTAAATCAGACCTGAAAAAAACTGCAAGCGTAAATATGCTATACTGATTTAAATTTAACGATGGGTCCCGTTTGGGTCCCGCTTATAATCAAATATGTTGATATATCAATGAATACAAACATATATCACTGCCTGTTTGGGGCACTTTGTATAGTCTACAATCATTGTTATATTAACGATTGAAGCCTTGAATGTACATCTTTTGTATATTCAAGGCTCTTTTTTATATATTTAAGGTGTTTTTCAATCTGCTCCTCAGCTTTATTTTGATATTACTAGGTAAGAGTATACTTTACTGGATATAGTGCAACTATGAGGGCACTTCTGTATTACTACAGCTAGTTTTCAAATTTAATAATGAACAGAAAGAAGACTATCAGTTGAAGAGAATCTTACTTTTTGACGTTAATCTGCTGATAGATTATTATTTCAAATTTTGGCTTTAAAATGATTGGGCCATCACTCTAAGATTATGATACAATACCGTGAGTAATATTATAGCGTGATTAACAAAGCGAGGAAAAATGAAACGTGCCAACTTTTTTAAACGTTGGAAAATTGCTCTGGTGGTTATCATTACTAAATTGCTGACCTTTCATGCAGCTTTTGCCTCAATGGGGTCAACTGGTGGAGGGGGCGGTTCATCAAGCGGTGGTGGAAGCTCATCAAGCAGCAGTATTATAAGCAGTGGAAATGATAAATCTGGAGATAGTTTTAAGGCATTCTTGTTCGTCCTGTTTTTCTGTGGGTTATATATTCTTAGCTCTGTCAGCAAAATGGTGGTACGACTTTATCGGAGAACTCGTGACATCACGGAAGTTAATGGTTTGTCCAAATGGATGTTAATTCCTAATATGAAGATTAAGGACTTTAAACAAGGACTCAAGAGAGCTAAGATCCGCTTAGAAAATGATGCTGTTGATAATCAATTAGCACAGAGCTTAGTCGAAACATATGCTTGGGCACAATTTGTTTATGGCCAGTCGATTCGTCGGTGCTTTGCTGACAGCAGTAATTATTTGGATCAGTTGAAATCACAACTGGGACGGTTTTCCCTGTCAACAATGCATGATGAAATTATTGCCAAGGCATCGAACGGGATCATTGATGATGTGCTGGTTAACCATGGAAAAGTTGTGTCAGCTCAGAAAATTTCACCTGACCTAATTATTGCAAAGGTCCAAGTAAGTGGGATTGATAGTGAAGTGAATGTTCTCTCTGATTTTAATTCGTCATTTAAACGGCAACAGTGGACAGATTATGTTGTCTTTGGACGAAAACAAGGAAGTGCGCAGTGGAAGATTTATAACATCGTTTATGGTGCCCACTTCCACCTGAATGGAGAAGACTTTAATCATCAACAGAGCCTTGATATCAGTGGGTACACCGAAGAACATTTGGAAGTTTCGCCAGAGTTAGTTAAGTCAGCTGAAGACTATAAGAAACGTTTCAATCGGCGTAAAAATGTGAAAACGGTGGTCCGCTGGATAGTGTTCATTCTGGGATTACTGTTTGTTAATCATATTTTAGGTTAAATAAATGACACTATGAATCCTACTATTTCAGGATTGGTGGTGCCATTTTAGGAAGGAGTGTCAGTATGAAAGCCTTATCGATTCGGTCGGATTACGCTGCTGATATTATGAATGGGACAAAAACTGAAGAATACCGTTCATGGTCAACTAAGTATCGGGGAGACCTGTTGATATGCAACACTGCCAAAAAGATTCGTGGCTTTGTGCCTGGATATGCCC
This sequence comes from Candidatus Lactobacillus pullistercoris, assembly GCA_018883635.1. Classification (GTDB taxonomy): domain Bacteria; phylum Bacillota; class Bacilli; order Lactobacillales; family Lactobacillaceae; genus Lactobacillus; species Lactobacillus pullistercoris. The sequence goes on along the minus strand of JAHLFT010000055.1, from coordinate 1,913 downwards.
TCTGTGTTGCTAAAATTGTTGGCATTGAGCAACGGCAAGACCAGGGTGGCTCTTATTATGCTTGGAAGATCGCTCCGTTTGCGAAAAATGGATCGTATTGGATTAAGCCAATTAAAGTTAAGGGGCAATTGCGATTATTTAATGTTGATGATCATCTGATTGAACGGGCCCCATTTACAAATATTCATAGTAAGGCGGCAATGGAATGGATTAACAAAGTAATTGCACCGCTTCGTTATTAGGAGGAGATTCAATTGCAGTTTGTTGTTGCTAGTCATAATCACGATAAAATTGAAGAACTTCAACGGAGCTTTCGTGTTTGTAATAATGAAGTAATTCCATATACGGACTTGCTCCCTAAAATAAAATTCCCTCCAGAGGGGAACCGGTCATATGAAAAAAATGCGAGTAATAAAGCACTCTTTATTAGTAAACTTCTTCCTGATAGATTAGTTATTGCAGATGATTCAGGGCTACTGCTTACAGCTAGGCCCGAAATTCTTGGAGTGAGGACAGCACGTGATCTTACAGATTATCCCACGCCCCATCAGTATGCACAGCACATTATTCGTCTTGTTCAAGGAAAGAACCGCACGTTTATCATGCAGACCAGTATTGCGTGTGCTCATCAAGGAAAAATTATTAAAGTGGTTGATGGCACATTAAAGGGACAAATTGCAAGCACTGAACGTGGAATTAATGGCGAAGGATTTAGTCGAATTCTCATTCCACGTGATTCAACTAAAACATTAGCCCAGATGACATTTAATGAAAGCTATCCGTACTTAACACGGGCACGGGCTGCTGAAAAACTAATTAGATTCTTAAAAGAAAATCGTGATCAATGCTAGACCAAGGTTAATAATCATCCCCGCAAAAACCAGTCGTGAATGACGAGGATTGCCAAACGTTACAATTTTTTCACGGAAGGCATTCGCGGTAAGAATAAAGAGAACAATAGAAATGACAAGCCAAATAAGATTAGCAAGAAGGCTAGTCTTCCATGTAAGGAATAGTTGAATTATCTGGCAGGTTAGGAGAATAAAGAAAAAACAACGGGTAATGATTAGCCAATTACTAACGTGCTTCTCCATTTTGGCATGGAGACCAGCAGTGGAAGAAATGAATAAAATAACAATTGCAAATAAAATTAGAAGATTTAGCATCGGGAAACTCCTTTCAGGATCTGATTTTATCACTGATAAGAATTTATGGGCTTTAAGAGAGACACTTTACTTGAAAAAATGCTGGAAAAAGTGTATTGTACATTATTGTGTTTACTAGAAAAATGAAGGGGTGATAGCCTGTGGCTGATTTTGAAATTGGTGATCTTGTTAAGGCAAAGAAATTTGGCCCGATGGATCATGACTTTACCGGAATCGTTGAAAAAGTCTACAACAATTCTATTATGATTTCGATTCAGGACTTTGATCCTAGCGATAAGAATGGTGTTAATGAATTAAACAGTCGTGCTGTTATTCGGCAAAGTGAAGCCAAGATGATTAAGGCTGTTCCACGTACTGAAAAAGCTGACGATGAAGACGAAGATGATGACGAAAAGTCTTCCAAGTCATCTGCTGATTCAAAGGCAACAAAAAAATCATCAAAAAAGGCTGACAAATAGTTGGATTAGCGATATACTTACTAAGTAATTGCTATTACTTAGTTTATGCGGGTATAGTTTAGTGGTAAAACTTAACCTTCCCAAGGTTGCGTCGCGAGTTCGATTCTCGTTACCCGCTTATAGAAAAAGCAAGGAAAACATTTTGTTTTCCTTGCTTTTTTCATGTGCGCCCGGCATGGGTATTAGCTAGGCGGTGAGAGTCCGCTATGGGCCGTAGTAGTCGGAACCATGAGCTGAGGACAAGGGTGTCCACTGCGAGGTGGAATCTGAAGGAAGTCTAAGGCAAAGT
>JAHLFT010000054.1 GCA_018883635.1 Candidatus Lactobacillus pullistercoris | reverse complement strand
GGTTGTTGGTAGCTGTTGCCCTGACGGGGATTATCATGCTTCCTGGTGGAGTGATCAACGCTGCTACTAGTGCCTTGGCTGGTAGAATGTACGATAGCTTTGGTGCTAAGTGGCCAGCAAGAATCGGCTTTGCCGTTGCCTTTGTCGGGGCCGTAATGTTGGCTTTAGTAACTACGCACAGCGCTATTTGGTACGTAATCTTGGCTCACATTATCTTGATGATTGGTGCTCCGCTTGCGATGTCGCCATCACAAACTTCAGCTTTGAACTCACTTAAGGGCCTGGAATCAGCCGATGGGTCAGCTATTTTGAACACGATGCAACAAATTGTTGGTGCTTTGGCTACTGCTTTGGCAACGAGTTTCTTGACTGTAGGGAGAAATGCAGTAACCGGTTCTGCAGCCTTCAAGTTTACCAACGGTGTGCACTACGGGATGTACTTTACCATTGCTTTAACAGTAATCGGCTTCATCGTTGCCTTGTTCGTTAAGGATGATGGTAAGTATACTGATTAGAATTGTAGATTGAATGGAAGTCGTTAATCGCTCCTGTTTGGAGTGGTTGATGCCTTTTTTGACAATTTAAGATAATTGTTCACTAGATAGAAAAAGGAAAATGGTTAGGTTATACTAAACAAAGGTAAAACGAGTGATTTACGTACTAAATTCATTAAAGGAATAAACCAATTTACGAGGTGAAATCTAATGAAAAAAGAATTATCATGCAAAGGCTACTATGGTTCAGTAGAATATTCATTAGAAGACGATGTTCTTTACGGCAAAGTTATTGGTATTAAAGGTCTTTTGTCTTACGAAGGACAAACATTAGATGAATTGAAAAAAGATTTCCAGGGTGTTGTAGACGAATACTTGGCAGATTGTGAGGCTCAAGGAATCAAACCTCAAAAATCATATAAAGGTTCTTTCAATGTTAGAATTACACCTGAATTGCATATGAAAGCAGCTGCTTATGCAGCTAGCCAAGCTGAATCACTCAATATTTTAGTAGAAAAAGCTATTAAAAAATATGTAAATGCATAATATAAACTGTCATGTTATATCCATATGTAGAATTTTCAAACGAGTTAACAGTAACTTATTCCCAAATAATGAAAGATAAAACAGTTGTAGGCGGTAAAAATTTTAGTTTATTTTGAACAGCCAACTGATTATGGCTTTAAAGAAGCAAGATATGAATTGCCAAGTTATCGAAAAATCTATAATTATGATTTTACTGCTACAGAAACGGCGGAAAATTTGGATTTTTTGAAAAGAAATGAGCCTCTAATTTGGAAATGTGCTGAGGAAGATGGTAGGGAAAAGGTATAAGAGAAAATATTTTAATTCTGAATATGAGTTTGTCATGCATATGGAATATGAGCTTCCTTGTACATAAAAATATCCGTTGGTGTATTTAATTACACAACGGATATTTTTTTAGTTATTAATTGAGACAGATTTTTGAGCTACTTTTTCAGCGATTTTGATAAATGGTATATAGAATAAAGTAGTAATTACAATAATTATGATTTGAATTAAAATTACTTTCCAATCACCACCACTTGCCAAAAATCCTGAAATAAATGGTGGAGTAGTCCATGGAAGGTAAACACTCAATGGCTTTACGAAGCCGATTGCAGTAGCATAATAACCAATAATACCACCAATGACTGGACTTAATACAAACGGAATCATCATAGGAATATTAAATACAATAGGAAAACCGAAGATAATAGGTTCATTAATCTCAAACACACCAGGTACTAATGCTAAATTTACTACTTTTCTAAATGGTGAATAATGGGAAACAAGTAATACAGCTATGATTAATGAAATCGTTAATCCAGTACCGCCCATTTGAGTATAAACAGTAACAAAGTCAGAGTTGATAATATGAGTTGGAACTTGTCCATGAGCAACAGCAGCCATATTTTCGTTCATGTTAATCAAATTAACAGGATCAAGTAAAGTGCCATTGATAACAGTTTGGTGAATACCTAAAGTAAATAAGAAGTTACCGGTTGAATAAATAAGTAGGAAACCTGGAAGTGATGTATTAAGTTTACGTAGAGGTTCTTGGATAATGGTAGAAATTAATGTAATTAAGTCAGTATTCATTGCTGACAGAATAGCAGCGACGATACCAAAGACAGTAACAATAATCAGACTGGGAATTAAAACGGTGAAACTCTGTCCGACTGCTGGTGGAACCATCGGCCCTAAGTTAATTTTAAATGCTTTTACTTTGGAAAATCTGATAAAAAGTTCTGTTGCTAGCAATCCGACGATAATGCCACCGAACATGCTCTTAGTGCCAATACTATCGTATAAAACTGCGTTAGTAATAGTTACAGCTACTTTGGAGCCTACAGGTACTGTTTTAAAATTAATAGCAAGTAAAGCAAATAAGGAAGCTAAGGATACAGGGATACAACCAATAGGATTTTCATATCCCTTGTTTTTAGCTAAGAAGTAAGTGATCATAGCACAAATTAAAATACTTGAAATATTTAGAGTTCCGTTAGTAACGGCAGTACCAAATACTTGCCATTTAGCTAAAGTAGCCCCTTTAAATAAGTAGGGTAAGATCAAACTATTAATTAAAGTGGCAAAACCAGCCAAGATATACATTGGCATAATAGTGGCGAATGCATCTCGCAATGAACGTAAATGAACTTCATTACCAATCTTTACTGATACTTCTGTGAATTTGTCAGTAAATTTTCTGAAATTAGATTTTTCTTGAGTTGAAGCAGGCATTTTGTGTTCCTTCTTTCTATTACAGCTCCTTGCCATTAGAGTGAATTACTTGTTTAAGCCAGTAATAACTCTTCTTAGGTACACGTTTCATATCTTTGAGATTGTGATTAGTGCGGTTTACGTAAACAACACCATACCGTTTTTCCATATCGCCTGATGAACTTAGGATGTCGATTAATCCCCAACCTAAATAGCCTAAAACTTCTACACCATCTTCGTGCATAGCTTCTTGAGCGGCAAGGATATGTGCTCGCATGTACTTAATTCGTTCGTCATCTTGAATTTCATTTTTTCCGTCCCAATATTCTCGAAGACCAATTCCATTTTCAATAGGAAAAACTGGAATATGATAGCGTAAATAGATTTTATTGAGAACATCTCTCAATCCTTGTGGGTCAATAGACCAGTGCCACTCACTCTCTTGTAAATATGGATTAGGTTTGTCACCATAAGTTAAATAATAATTTGGAACAGCATCGACAGGAATCTTTGTTGAATCCAAGGTTCTTGATTGGTAATAAGAAAAAGCTAAGAAATCACTACGGCATTTTCTTAATTGATCTAGTTCGACATTAGTCATGTTGACGTTGATATGGTGAGATTTAATATAATGCATTACTTCAGTTGAGTACTGACCATATGAAAACACATCTAGTAAATTATTATTAATAAATTCTTCGTAGCGATGAGTTAAAAGAACGTCATCTGGATTAGGGGATGCAGGATAAACTTCTGAATAAGCCAGCATTCCTCCAATTTTGCAATCTGTTTTTTCGTGAATGTAATTTGCAATCGATGCGTGACAGTACATTACATTATGGGTAATTTGATAGAGATCTTTGATTGAGTCGTCTTTTTTCATAACGCCAGCGATCTTAAAGGCACCGGGTTGAGAATAGAGATTTTGTTCATTAAAAGTAATCCAGTACTTGACCCGATCGGAAAAATGATCAACCAACACTTTTCCATATCTGATGAAGGCCGCACAAGTTTTTTTACTTAGAAAACCGTTATACTTTTCTGCAAGGTGAAGTGGCATATCAAAATGGTACAAGCAAATCATCGGTTCGATTCCACGTTTAAGGCAACCATTAACTAAACGATCATAAAACTTAAGACCAGCTTCGTTGATTTCACCGTCACCATTTTTAATTACTCGTGACCATGAAACTGAAAAGCGATACATGTTCATGCCTAAATCTTGCATTAGATCAAGGTCTACATCAAAGTGGTGATAATTATCATTGGCAAAATGCCAATCACTAACTTTTTCAGTGGCAGGGCGAATATCATAAACTGATTTACTTTTTCCATCTTCATTCCATCCGCCTTCTGTTTGCATACTAGAAACTGAGTTACCCCAGAAAAATTTATTCATTATAATTTCTCCCCTCTAGTTATATAAATGTTCTTTTATTTCTTAGTTCATCATTAGTTATAAATGTAATCGCTTTCTAAGTAAATGAGAGTTAGCATATAGGTAAAGATAAAACTTTACATATTTTAAGAGAAGGCATAAAGATGACAAAATATGTTGAAATTGCTAATGACATTGAACGCAAAATTTTAAGTAAGCAGTATGGGCAGAAATTGCCTAATGAAAAGTTTTT
>JAHLFT010000053.1 GCA_018883635.1 Candidatus Lactobacillus pullistercoris | reverse complement strand
TATATCACCTCTCGTGGTAACAGGAGATATAATAGGAAAATGGTCCGCTATTATTGTAAGTGGTTTATGGATAGGCGGAATATCACTGCTAACTATCTGGACCTATAACCATCATTGCTTAAAAGAAAATTAGTATTTATAAAGTATGTAGTCTTAAATTGAATTTGTCAAAAAGAAATTAACTTTGGTATAGAGATTGAAATGCAATATTTTAATCTCTTTTTTCTTGCTTTTATGAAATTTTCCTTCCTTCACAACGAAAATTTTATAAAATAGTAAATAGATATCAATATTAGGAGAAGTGAAATGGCTATAGAAAAGGCAGAATTAGAATTTGAGAATAAGTTAATTCATAAATTGGAGACTTTAGGTGGAGTTAAGCAGTGGAAATATGAACCTTCAATAAAGACAACTGAACAATTATGGCAAAATTTCAAAAAGATTCTTGAAGAAAATAATTCTGATAAATTGGAAGAGCCGTTGTCAGATGAAGAATTTGCTCAAGTGAAACGTATTATTTCCAATTTGAAAACACCATATGAAGCAGGGCAATTTTTATATGGACTTAATGGTGTTTCTCAAGTTGAAGTTGATCTAGATTCTGGAAAACATGTATATCTTACGGTATTTGATCAATCACAAATTGGTGCAGGAAATACTCGGTATCAAGTTGTTAATCAAATTGAAAGACCAGCAGTTATTCCTGGGCTTGATAAGAGAAGATTTGACACTACTTTACTTATTAATGGATTGCCAATTATTCAGATTGAAGAAAAAGCTGATTATCATGATTCTGATGAAGCATTAAATCAGATGCACAGATATATTCATGAACAACAATACAGCGATATTTTTTCTACCCTGCAAATTTTGGTTGCAATGACACCACACGATATAAAATATATGGCTAGAACTACTGATGAAGCTTTTAACAAGACCTTTGCATTTCAGTGGCAACGTAAAAAAGATAATTCTCCTGTATATGATTGGCAGGAATTTACTGCAAGTATGCTTTCAATTCCAATGGCACATCAAATGGCAACCAACTACATAATTTTAGATGGTACGCCTAAACGGCAAATGATTAAAGTTATGCGACCATATCAGGTTTATGCAGCAAGCTCAATTATTGATAAAGTGCGTCAACATAACTTTGATGTTGATCCTCAAGAAATAGGGTACGTTTGGCACGCAACTGGTTCAGGTAAAACGATTTCTTCATTTAAAACTGCATGGCTAGCTTCAAGATTACCTAATGTTGATAAAGTTGTATTTTTAGTTGATAGAGTGGCTCTTACTAATCAGACAGTTGATGAGTATAGTGCTTATGATCCTGAAAAAGCTGAAGATGGTAGCGGCGGTGTAGTTACTGATGCATCTAATAGATGGGTTTTGTCTAGAAAAATTAGAGCTAAAGGTAACGGAATCATTGTAACTTCTCTGCAAAAAATGGCAGCTTTGGTTAAAGATAAAAAAGATATTAGTAATATTTCCAAAAAGCATATTTTGTTTATTGTTGATGAAGCTCATAGATCAACTTCCGGTGATATGTTACAAAGTATCAAAACAGCCTTTCCAAAATCAGCTTGGGTTGGATATACAGGTACACCAGTATTTGATGGTCATTCAACCACTAGGAAAATATTTGGCGATTTGATTCATGCATATACTATTGTAGATGCTATTAGAGATAATAATGTTTTAGGATTTAAGGTAGATTTTGAAACGACCTTATCCGATAAGATTCTAAAAGAACAATATTTGCCTGCTTATTTTAAGGCCAGATATCCTAAATATACTGATAAACAAATTCAGGATAGAATTAATAACCTTAAGCCTGAAGATATGGACGACATGATTGAACCCAGTGTTTATGACAATAATCAGAAGCACGTAGAATTAGTTGTTAAAGATGTCCTAAAAAATTGGGATAAACGTTCTCGAAATGGGGAATATAATGCATTATTTACTACGCACGTTGGAGGAATGAAACCATCTACTCCGATGGCGATGATGTTTTATCGAGAATTTAAAAAGCAAAATCAGTTGCGTGATAAACCATTGAAGATTGGAATTACCTTTAGTATGGATAATTCTAATGGTGACAATCAATTGGATAATAATGACTCACTTGTGGAAGCAATTCATGACTATAATGTTCAATTTGGTACTAACTTTGGATTAAAGGATGTTAAGGAATATACCGAACAATTAGTATCACGCTTGAATCGCACGATCTATGATGGAAATTATTTAGATCTTGTAATTGTAGTTGATCAGTTATTGACGGGATTTGATGCTCCTCAACTTAACACGTTATATGTTGATCGTACGCTTCAAGGCGCTTCGTTAATTCAAGCATATTCTCGAACTAATCGAGTTTATGATATGCAAACTAAGCCTTTTGGTAGGGTTGTAAACTATCGTTGGCCCGTTCAAAGCGAGAAGTTGATGAAAAAAGCTCTAGCTGAATATGGCTCTAAAGATTCTGCAAATGAACAGCAAGACCTAGGGGGTGATATACCTACTGTAATTTCACCCCCATTTAGTGAAGTGAAGAAAGAATTGAGAAAGGTAGTAAGTACTCTAAGTGATACTACTGATAACTTTACTAGAGTTCCTCAGGACTTAGAAGCTGATAGACAGGACCAAATGTTAAAGGATCTAAGGCAATATAATCATCTGATGGCAATGGCCAAGCAAGATGATGAATATGATGAAAAACATCCTGAGAAACTGCTTAAGGAAATCGGCTTATCTCAACAGCAAGAAGAGATTTTGACAACTACTTTAGCTATTAAATTGAAGAAAAAGATTGCTAAACGGAAGAACATTGATTTTACTGCAATTGACTTAAGTATGGAGCATGTGAAGGAGATTAAAGTTTCCTACACATACCTGAAACAATTAATTGCTGAATTGATGAATCAAAAACATGAGGAGCAAGAAGAAAAGGCCCAAAAGACTGTTAAAAAGATCAAAGAATTGTCTGATCGGATGGATGATCGAAAGAAAGCTGAACAGATTAGTAAATTCGTTGATAGCATCTTTAACAATGATGTAAAGGCTAAATCATACCCAGTAAGACAAGATGACATTGATGAATTGCTGGAGAGATATGCCAATACTTCAATGCGTGAAGAGATTTTGACATATAAGCGTAAATGGGGACTTGTAGATATTCCAGACAGTCAAAAGGTCAATGCAATTATTTACAATCACGTACAAGGTGCAGACGATTTAAATATTGATGGTGACTTAGATGCCATTATTAGAGAAGCTTCGTTAGTTTATAAGACTGATGCCGAGGATCAGGAGATTAAATCATTAGCTAAAATTAAGTATCGTCGAAAGCTACGAGAAACTATGAATAAGTTTGCTGATGATATTACAAAGAAATATTAGGAGATTTTCAAAATGACAAAAGCTGCAGATGTAACTAGCCAAATCTGGGAAATGGCTAATCGCTTAAGAGGTAACATGGATGCTTCAGAATATCGAAATTACATTTTAGGATTTATGTTTTATCGGTACTTGTCTGAAAGACAAGAAAAGTATCTTTTTGAAAATCAGATATTAGAAGGTATTAATAGTATTGAAGAAGTAAATGAAGAATATGCAAAAGAAGCAACTGATGATGATCTTGTTGACTATTTGGCTGATATTGCAGAGTCACAAGGATATGCAATTGAGCCACAATATACTTGGAAAACAATAGTTAATGCCGTTAATAGCAATACTATCAAACCTGATACATTTCAAAATATGTTTGATAGCTTTAATAATAACTTAAGACTGAATACTAAAGCTAGAGAAGATTTTACAGGTGTTTTCGACGATATGAATTTAAGTAATTCAAGATTAGGGAACACTACTGCTGCTAGAGCCAAAGCTTTAACCGAAATTGTTAATTTAGTAGATCAAGTTGAGTATAAAGATGAAAATGGAAAAGATATTTTAGGAGATATCTACGAATTTTTAATTGCCAAATTTGCTGGAAACTCAGGTAAAAAGGCTGGTGAATTCTACACACCACATAAAGTTTCAGAAGTGTTAGCAAAATTAGCTACGATCTCACTTAATCAAAATGAGGATAAACCATCAGTATATGATTTTGCATGTGGTAGTGGTTCCTTGCTTTTAACGGTTCAAGATGAAATAAAAAATAATGTTTTATATTATGGGCAAGAATTAAATACTACTACCTATAACCTTGCTCGGATGAACTTAATGATGCACGATGTGGCATATGATCGCATGACTTTGAAGAATGCAGATACTCTTGAACAAGACTGGCCAGATGGCGTGGATGAGCAGGGAGTAGATCATCCTAGAAATTTTGATGTTGTAGTTGCAAATCCACCATATTCAGCACGTTGGGATAATAATGATCGTAAGTTAAAAGATCCTCGTTTTAAAGATTATGGTTTGGCTCCTAAAACTAAAGGTGATTATGCATTCTTGCTTCATGGCTTATATCACTTGGATCAAAATGGTACTATGGCTATTGTTTTACCTCATGGTGTACTTTTTAGAGGGGCAAAAGAAGGTAAAATTCGTGAAGCCTTACTAAAGAAGAATCAGATTGATGCAATTATTGGTATGCCAGCTGGCTTGTTTTATTCAACAGGTATTCCTACTGTTATTTTGGTTTTGAAGAAGAATAAAACTAATAAGGATGTTTTATTTATTGATGCTTCTAAGGGTTTTGAAAAAGGAAAGAACCAAAATATCTTAAGGGATAAAGATATTGATAAGATTATTAATACTTACAAGGAGCGTAAAGATGTTGAGCGCTATGCACATGTAGCAACGTTTGATGAAATTCAAGAAAATGATTTCAACTTAAACATCCCTAGATACGTGGATACATTTGTACCTGAACCGCCAGTAGATTTGAAGAAAGTTGCTGCAGATCTTCATGAGACTAATATTGAAATTGAGAAAACTCAAAAAGAATTGGTAGGGATGCTTAAAGATTTAACTTCGGATGATAATGATATCATGGAAGGACTAAATGCGATCATAAAGGAATTAGGGGAAGAAAATCATGACTAAAAATGATGATAAACGT
>JAHLFT010000052.1 GCA_018883635.1 Candidatus Lactobacillus pullistercoris | reverse complement strand
ATATAAAGCATCTAAGACAACAACATCATTGCCTTCTTTAACTAATTCGCGTACAGCGTGTGAGCCGATATAACCCGCACCACCGACAACTAAAACTTTCATGTTTTGCGCTCCTTTATTTTAGTTATTATCTTTTATTGAAATCGATTATATTATAACACATATTTTAGTAAATAATTTACTTATTTTAGATAAATTATTTAAAAACACTAATTTAGTATAAATGAAAATTCATGATCTTGACTTGGGTCGATTTGATATTGATCTTCAACATCTGCACCCCAGCTATCGATGCCACCTACACCGCGAACGGCACCTGCGATTACTAAAACTGTTCTCCGGGCAAGAGGCAATTCTTCAATATGCGTTGCACTTTCCAGTTCTTCGGCAGTATATGGCAAGCAGCTGAAGTTAAAGGTTTTATTTGTCTTATTAATTGTCAAAGCAAAATCTTCATTAGAGTGATTTGCATTGTTTAAGACAGTATTTCTAGTGATTGTTACCCAGTTAGTATCCATATGCATCCCGTTTTCTTGTGGGACAAGGTACTTTGTTACGGGCAAACCAGCTACTTTAAAAATTCCTTTCTTAGCTCCAGCCATTCGATCAGGATAGGTTTCTGAAGACAGACCGTCATATTCAAATCCAGTTGCTTGGGTTGGCATAATGAAACGCATCCCAATTACTGGAATAGGAGGTAAGCCTTTTTTACCAAAATAATGCATTGTAACCGTGATATGACTATTATTATCAATTTCGTAATTAATTTCAACCTGAGTTGTAGGAGAGGTAGTAGTTTCATAGCCAAAAGTAATTTTGACGTAATGAGCATATTCTTGATTAGAAAATTGATTGTTAATCGGAGCAACTGGCAGTTGATCAAAATGATGATCATCAACCGTTAAATGAATCCCGGTGCACTTACTGAACATATCTGCACCTAACCATTGAGCTGCTTTAACATTGAAGCCATTGCCACGGTCATTATCGGTAGTTGCACGCCAAAAAGTCGGAGTAGGCACGCGGTAAAGCCATTCTTTTCCTTTGATTTTTAATGATTCCAAGCCGCCTTTTTCATAGCTAAAAATGTATTGAAAATCTTTACCGTTAATGCCTAAACTGGCGTCACCGTAAATGATGTGTAAATTATTTGTGTAAGCCATAGTAGTATTTAACCTCCTGCATTGCCGGTTTTGGTGTACGATCGGCGAACATTAAGCCATCGCCTGAAAATTCATAATCAGAGTGTCGGTCGTCAAAGTCGCCGCCATACCGTAATACTTCTTGACCACTCACCGGATCGTGAACTAATAGGGCCTGATCGATGAAGTCCCAAATAAAGCCGCCTAAATATTGCGGGTACTGGTCGAGTAATTTAATGTATGAACCCATACCGCCATCAGAGTTCCCCATGTCGTGCATATATTCGCATTCCAGAAATGGCTTTTGCGGGTTATCTTTTAAGTATTTTTCAACATCTTTTGGTGGTAAATACATCCAGCTTTCTAAGTCTGAAATTCTGTTCTTTAAATCAGGTCTATGGACGACTCCTTCATAGTGAACTAAACGAGAATCATCGTGTGATTTATAAAATTCATTCATTGCTGCAATATTTTCACCAGCATATGATTCGTTACCTAAGGACCAGAAAAGAATTGAAGTATGATTTTTAAAAGTTTCATAATTGCTGCGAGCACGATCAATGACTACTTCACGCCACTCCGGTAGAGATCCAGGCACATTATCAGAAGGTTCCACTTGGCCCATTTTTTGCCAGGTACCATGCGATTCCAAATTATTTTCAGCCATGACATAAATACCATTTTGATCACACATGTAGTACCACGGAATTTGGTTAGGATAGTGACATGTACGGACAGCATTGATATTGCTTTCTTTAAAAGTTTCGATATCTTGTTTCATGTCACTCAGAGTGATTGCACGTCCGCGTTTCATGTCCCATTCGTGACGGTTTACTCCATTGATAATTAAACGTTCTCCATTTAATAAGACAACCTTGTCAGAATTAATTTCGATTCTTCTAAAACCAAATTGATAAGGAATTACTTCAAGCAATTTTCCTTGTTCATCGTAGATTTCAGTGATCAGCTGATACAGGTATGGGTCGTGATTATTCCAGAGATGAACGTCTTTAAGCACTTCATTTTTTATCTTAACTGTTGATTGAATTGGCTCTTTCTTTTCAAGCAGAGCCTTACCATTAATATCTTCTACTGATAAGTGGAGTGAGCCTTTCTTTTCACCAGTAAAATGTAATTTTGCATTAAAAATACCATCTTGGTAATTGTCGGTGACCTCTGGCTTTAAGTCTAGATCCATTAGGTGTGTTTTAGGGAGGCCAAGCAATTCCACAGAACGAAAAATGCCAGAGAATCTGAACATATCTTGATCTTCCAAAAATGACGCAGTACTGTGCTTAAATACTTCAACTGCTAAGAGATTATCTTTGTCTTGAATATAGGGCGTCAGATCAAATTCGGAGGGAGTAAAACTGTCTTCAGCATAACCTATGAAATGTCCATTTAGCCAAACAAACATTGCCCGTTCAACGCCTTCGAACATGATATGAATCTCTTTATACTTTAAATTAGGATTTAAATCAAAGTGTTTAATATAAGAACCGACAGTGTTATCCTGACCTTCACTGAAAGAAAGGGATGCTTTTTGATCAAGAGAATAAGCAGGACGACGATAGATTTTTCCTTCCCATGGGAAAAGGGTGTTGATGTACTGATTTTGAGCGTAGCCATTTAGCTCAATTTCACTAGGAACAGGAATTGAATCAAATTTGGAAGAATCAAAATCTGGTTTAAAAAAATCAGCTGGACGAGATTGGGGATTCTTAGAAAATTTAAATTTCCAGTTTCCATTTAATTTTTGAATAAAACTGCTATTGTTTTGTTGCCATTCACGATAATTTTTAAAATAAGGATGATCGCTGTGGGCAGATACTTGATTGACTCTAAAAATTTGAGGATCATCAAGCCAACTAATATTTGCTTTCATTCTTTTACCTGATTTCTATTAAAACTAATTATTGAAAACGTTTTTATTATAGCACATGAATAAAATATTTACCTAAATGATAAATAATTTACTTATCAGATTCTTAAAAATGCAGTTAATAATTATTGGAATAAACTTTAAAATTGATTATGATATTTATTGGAATTACGTAAATATTTTGTATAATATGGTTAAAAATTATTTGTAATATAGAAGAGAAATAAACATGACAACAATTAAAGAAATAGCACAGGAATCGGGATACTCTTCAGCTACCGTTTCTCGCTTATTAAATAATGATCCTAATTTGTCGATCACAGCTGATACTAAGAATAAAATATTGGAGATTGCAAATAAATTAGGCTATTGGAAGGATCATCAGGAGAAGAAGATTCGTCCAACAATTGCGTTACTATACCGAGTAAATCATGAAGAGCAACTGCAAGATGAATATTTTACTTCATTAAAGCAAGCGCTGATTTCAACAGTAGAAGCAGAGTCGCTGCAGATGAAGACTTTTTATGATGCAGATGATTTGATCAAGCATGCGTCTCTTTTTCAGGGCTTTATTGGAGTTGGCGCAGCTCCGATTGAAAATGAAACGCTTAAGAAGTTACATGAGGTTCTGCCTAACGGTGTTTTTGTCGATACTAATCCAGCGCCTGAATTATTTGATTCCATTCGCCCAAATTTAACGCTGAC
>JAHLFT010000051.1 GCA_018883635.1 Candidatus Lactobacillus pullistercoris | reverse complement strand
ACTATCCCAAGCAGATCAGAGCTTCAATTTATTCGACTAACATGATTGAATCATTTAACAATGTGATCAAGCGCAAAGCTAAGCCTAAGGCAGAGTTTCCAACTGAACAGTCGCTTGATGCTTTTATTGGCATTCAGGCAATGAGCTACAATGACCGTTATTTCAATCGAATTCATAAAGGCTTTGGTCAGGTTCAGGACACCTTAGAATCCTACTTTGATTAAATAAATAATTAAAAAATCAATTTACGAGAAAGAACTATTTACACAAAAGATTTGACAGGTTCTGAAATTCAATTGCTACTTTCAGATAATGGTGATATTCGTTTTTATAATTTGATTTTTGATACGAGTTGTGATGAGTTTTTTGAGAGAATTAATAGTATGGATGATAGCCAAGGGATTAAATTGACCGGTAAAGAAAGAATAGCAATGCTTATTGATGTTCAAGTATTTATTAATAGTATGATTGATTTAGTTCAGGTTTTATTAAACTACAGTGATCGTCTTTCACCTTATGATATGAGAGAAAATATTATGGCATTTTTGCATAAGACGCCGCTAGATGAACTGACTAGTTTTCTTAAAAAGGATAAGAAATCATCAAATAAAAATAGCGTTGATTAGTGTAAAGCCAATCAACGCTATTTTTATAATTATAGATTAATCGCGATTTCCACCCATGCCAAAAATTTGAAGCAAGAACATGAAAATGTTGATAAAATCAAGGTACATATTTAACGCACCCATTACAGCTAATCCGGTGTCTGAAACTTGACCGCCGTAAGTCATATAAATTTTCTTAGCATTATGTGCATCATAGGCTGTTAAGCCAGTGAAAAGTAATACACCAATGCAAGAGAATATAAAGGTAGCAGCACCACTTCTGATGAAGAAGGCATTTACTAGCCATGCAACTAAGAAACCGATTAAAGCAGCACCAAGATATGAACCCAAATTACTTAAATCACGCTTAGTTACAGTACCAAAAATTGCCATTGCTGCAAATACACCAGCTGCAGATAAAAAGGCACCTGCAATTGAAGCAGTGGTGAAGGCACCAGCAATAAAGGCAAATTCAAAGCCATAGACTGCTGAAAGAATTAACAAAAGGACTAAACCTAGTGTCGGATTCTTAGCTGCCTTAAAGCTGATAGTCATACATAAAATAATTGGAACAAAAATAATGATCCAGTAAACGGCTTGTGACATGTTAGCAATTGCTGAAGCAAATACAGTTGTCGTCAAGAAAGCAGTTGCGGCAGAAACTAAAACAGCTAAAATCATTAGACTGTACATCTTAGTTAAGAAACTGTTAACCGCAGAAATATCTTGGACTTGACGCCGTCCTGGAGTATTAGAAAAGTTATCCATAGATTACTACACTCCTTTTATTTAATTGTCCTATCTATTTTACCGTATTTAGGACATAAATGATAAATAGTAAGTTTTTCTTATGAAAAAACTAAACCAAGCAGAAAAATATCTAATAGAAATGATCTCCTGTATAGTAAAAATAGAGGAAGTGATTTTTGATGAAAAAAAGATATATTGATGATGATGTGCGCGGTCAAAGAAGTGAGCATCCGGATAAAATAGGTGAGTTTAATCGTAAAATGATTCTGTCGTTTACTAAAGCTGCTGCAGATAAATATCATCAGCTAACCAGCTCGCAAAAAACATTTATTGATCGGGAGCTCGATGATTTGAAATTTAATCAAAATTCCACTATCAATAAAAAAGTAAATGCGGAATTAGATCAGGCAATTGTCTTTGAACGAAATGATCATGAAATAATAGTTACAGACATAATTGCTCAACCTACGCGTGACAGTCAGGAATATCGACGTGCGCAAATTAGGATGGACCGACAGAACCATTAATTTTAAGCAAAAGTTGGTGAATTACATAAACAGATAAATATGAAGCACACCATG
Organism: Candidatus Lactobacillus pullistercoris; assembly: GCA_018883635.1. Lineage (GTDB taxonomy): Bacteria > Bacillota > Bacilli > Lactobacillales > Lactobacillaceae > Lactobacillus > Lactobacillus pullistercoris. Next base: position 2,540 of record JAHLFT010000051.1, on the reverse strand, counting down.
TGCAAATCCAGAGTAGTAAGACAGCTAGATAAATGTTTTGTAAAGCTAGCTGTTTAAAATTAAAATATTGCCAAAAGATCCGATCCCAAAAAACATTGGCTAAAAATGCTCGATAAGCATAAAAAGCTAGAAAATGAATTGATTTTAACCATAAAGACTTTTTGTGCAATACAGATTAGGTAAATCAAGAAGATAACAGCTAAAGCATAAATTGCCATTGAAGGTAGGTAATAACTGTCGTTGGTTAGATCTGTTAATTTGGAAGTGGCTAAAAATAAGTCTCTGGTCCAAAAGTAAGTTAAAAGATAAATCCCAACAATTAGCCACCAATATTTAAATAGAAAAGTCTGAATTTCATGATGAAAGTTCCAGCTTAAACCACCGTAGAGCCCAAAAATTAGAAGGCTGATGAAGATACGATCTAATAAATACCAATGAGTTGCTTCAGGGCCACTTAAAACAAAGTGATCATAAAAGCTTAACCAAGTAAAGTAAATAATACCAGAACTAATAACTGCAACTGCTATGCGGCAATAAGAATGTTTGACCTAGTTACAGATAGCCTTAATCCAAGGCATAATAAGTAAAAATTGCAGCATCATGACACTGTACCAAAGATGAGGTGCAGCATTGCCACTGAAAAATTGCCAAATAAATGAAGCAACATTGTGAAAATGACCATGTTGCTGAAGGTTGGTGACGTAAATTTGACTAGGTTATAAAGCGATGCCAAAAAGAGTTGTTGCGAATAGCCAAATGGTAAGGTCAAGAAAAGAATAATAATTGGCTGTAACATGACATATCCATTAGCGATAACCTTAAGCTAATCACCAATATCAGCTAACCACCAGTTACTTTTGTGGTCATTAATTTGCATTATTTATTCCTGAATTCTAATAGATTGCGTAAAAAAGTTCCTAAAGACAACTATCCTAGGAACTTTTTTCACAAGATTATTTTCTACTTTTCTTTAGCCCACTTCAAGCCGATTCCAGTAATTCCACTTAAAATAGAGAAGATTGGTGAAAGCAGACTGAAGAAGACAAATGGTAAGAATTGTAAGACGGGTACGCCTAAAGTTGAGGCAGCAAATGAACCGGCAACTCCCCATGGAATCAAGTAGTTAATTACGCTACCGCCATCTTCAAGCACGCGGCTAAGTGCCAATGGTGAAAGCTTAATTTTATCAAATGCAGGTTTAAAGGCACGTCCAGGTAAAATTACTGATAAGTATTGTTCACCAACAAAAAGGTTGATGCAGATTCCTGACAAAATAGTGACTGTAATTAACCGACCTGGTTTCTTGAGATGCTTTACAAGCGGCTCCATGGCACTTTGAATAACGTTAAATTTCATCAACATTCCCCCTAAGGATAGGGTAGAAATAATTAATGCTACAGTTGCCATCATGCTGGAAATTCCACCACGAGTAAGGAGAGCGTCAACTGCTTTATCACTGGTTTTAGCAACAAAGCCATTCATGACTAAATTATTAAGTGATTGAATTGATTCGTGTGGGCTTTGAATAAAAATCATTATAACGGTGACAGCAATGTTCATAAATAAGGTGGGAATTGCCGGGATCTTGCGCCATGCACAGAAAATCATTAAAATAATCGGGATAAGAGCCCACCACGTGATGCTAAAGTTAGCTTGGAGAATACGAGAAGTGTGTTCGATCTTGGTTAGGTCCATGTGACCACTGTTGCCTAAAATCCAGAATAAAATTAATGAAACAATAAATGCAGGAATTGTTGACCACATCATGTTCTTAATGTGAGCGAATAATTCACTTTCAGCAACAGCTGAAGAAAGGTTAGTTGAATCGGATAGCGGAGACATTTTATCGCCGAATACCGCACCAGAAATAATTGCACCGGCAACCAATGCTGGGTTAATATTCATACTAGTACCGATGCCAAAAAGCGCAATTCCGACAGTCGAGATGGTCGTAAAACCGCTACCGATTGCCATCCCAATGATAGAACAAACGATGAAAACAGATGGAACAAAGAAGCTGCCACTAATTAAGTGAAAACCTAAGACCATAATGGAAGGGATAATTCCTGCTTTAATCCAGATTCCGATTAAAGCACCAATTAAAATAAAAATAAAAATTGGAATAATTGCAACGCCGATCCCCTCTTTGATCCCATCTTGGACATCTTGCCAGGAGAAGCCACGTAATCTAGCCCAGAAAGTAAGTAGAAGGACTGTAAATAAAACAGGCACTTCTGGTGAGAGACTAAACTTGATTACAGCAATGCCGAGGATAGCTAATAGAGCTATCAGGATAATGATTGATTCTGTAAAGGAAATTTTTTCTTTCTTCATTTTTATATTCCTCCAAATAAAAAATCCCGTTGACTTATTAGTCAACGGGACGACAATAGCCGTGGTACCACCCACTCTTTCAAGCATAAGAACTTGAATCTCTATCAGATGGTAACGGTTCTGAATTTTTCCGAACAACATTATAACGACGTATTTCGTCAAACTTTGCCTGTCTGGTTTGCAGCTACCACCAGTTCTCTGAACGC
>JAHLFT010000050.1 GCA_018883635.1 Candidatus Lactobacillus pullistercoris | reverse complement strand
TCATAATTACGCCTCCCTATTCTTAATATCCTGTTTTCCTTATTGTGGACGATCAAGAATAATTTATCATCTTTTTTGCTTTAGAATAAAAAACAAATCCTCCTAAAAGCGAGTCGCCTTTAAGAGGATTGCTATGAATTTCTGTTGATCGGGCATCGTGAACAAGGATTCTCGATGCAACACTTTCTTTAGTATAACGATCTTTGCAAATTAGATCAAGCGCGATTTTTATTAGATATGTGCTAAAAGCCAACTATTCCTGATCAAATGTTTTTTCTATGTGATACCATGGAGATGGATTTTCGAATATATTCTAGTCCATAACACCAATGACTATAATACTTTTTAGGAAATAGTTTAGTTAGAAAACCAGCCATTAAGGATTCAATCAATATTTTAATTGTCTACTTTTTACGTCTCAGTACAATTTAATTCCCTCTTTTTATTTATTCTATTTTAAGCACCATGATATTGAACCAAACTGTAAATATCAACATCTGGCAACTTTTCTCTACCATGTAAATCTGGTAATTCAATATAGAACGCAGCACCTACAAGCTTACCACCAAGATTTTCGATTAATTCTTTAGAAGCTCTTAAGGTACCAGCAGTAGCCATCAAGTCATCACACAGAACCACCCTTTGACCCGGCTTAATTGCATCTTTATGCATTTCCAAACTATTTGAGCCATATTCCAAGTCATAGGAAGCACGTTCAACTTCTCTTGGTAACTTATGTGGCTTTCTTGCAGGTACAAAACCTAAGCCTAATTCAGTAGCTACAGGACAACCTACAATAAAACCACGAGCTTCAGGTCCAACAATTACATCTGCCTTCTTACTCTTAGCATATTCTGCTAATTCATGAGTAGCGGCATGATACAATTCACCATCTTGCAAAATCGGTGTGATGTCACGGAAAACAATGCCCTTGTTAGGAAAATCCTGAACACTTGCAATATATTTACTAAAATCAACTGCCATAAGAAGCAAAACCTCCCAAATTCTGTGTGTTTGTATTCAAACACTTTTGACCAGTATATTTTACCAGATTTTAACAATAAAAACACTGAAAACAGGATAATTATCTAATTATTTGCCAAATTATTAATATATGTAATTAAACGTTGACTTGGCATCGTCCGCAATTGACTGACAAACTTAATTTGCGAAGAAGTTGCCATCAAGTATTTCGATGCCGTTAATGGCTGCTTCTTAGGAGCTGGGGCACCGACTAGCTTGCCTTCGTCTAGTTTTACAAAACCAAGTTCAAAAAATACTCTCAGAATGAAAAGCACACTATCATAATCTAAACCTAAATATGGTGCTACGGTTCGATAATCTGCTGGGGTTAATGTTGGATGGCTATAAATATACTTTAAAACATTTCCAAAATAACTTTTAGCTGGAATTTGCTCGACTGGTAATTGATCAAGCAAAAAACGCAAATAGATCTGTTGGTAATTCTTTTCCAAAGCTTCATCCAACTCAACTTGATTACGTGGCACATCAAGTAAAGCGATCGTTTCACCTGTTTGATCATAATCTTTAACCAAACTAATCTTATCTTCATCGATTTGCAGTCTATTACGCACAATCGGAATATTTTTTTGATCAAATAATAGATAGCGATCAGCAAAACCCATCACATATTTTTCTTGACGTAAATCGATTACCGGCATTGGGACGGCTAATTTAGGGGAAGCAAAAGCGAGACCAGTCATAATTCCTTGTAAAAAAATTTGCTTTCGGTAAGTGTTTAATGATAACTGCACAAAAATTTTAGAAATAAATGGTAAAAGATTATTATTCAAAAAGCCCTTATTAAAACCAACTACCGCTAAATTTCCACCTTGCTTGTTAACAGTAAATTTAACGTGATTCTTATCTTTACCCATTTTAAAAAAGTGAGTGATCGTTGGATCAGAAATACTAAAAATTGGTTGTGGATCACCCGTACCAAAAGGTCCTACCTGGTTGATTTGCGCTAAAGTTTGCGGACTTAATCCTTTCATAGGTAGTTCCATATCATAATCTTTAGTTTCAAGACCACCCTCGACTTGGAAATTATTTTCAAATTGATCTCGTAACGGAGCAATTTTTTCTTCTTCCATTGACAAGCCACAAGCAAAATCATGACCACCAAATTTTGTTAAGTATTGGTCTTTAATAGGATTCAATGCATTAAATAAATTAAATCCAGTAAATGAACGACCTGATCCTTTAATTTCACCTGCAGCATTTTTAGTTAAAACAATTGTCGGCTTATGTGTTTTTTCAACAATCTTATTAGCAACTAACCCCAAGACACCTTCATGAAATTCTGGATCATATAAAACTAAAGTATTTTGCTTCTGCCAGCTATTTTTTTGAATCAAATCCATACATTTTTCATAAACTTGAGTGGTCAACTCTTTACGCTGATTATTAAGTTCTTCAATCCTATCAGCAATTTTTTGTGCTTCAAGGTCATCATCACTTAGTAAAAGCTCAACCGCCAAATTAGCATTATCTAACCGGCCGACAGCATTCAAACGTGGAGCAATATTGAATCCTACATCAGTCTCATTGATTCCACCTAAAGTTAGACCAGCATTTTTAATTAAAGCACGCAAACCAGGTCGCTCTGTTTGATTAAGCATTTCCAGGCCACGCTTAACAATAATATGACCCTCACCCGTGACTTTAACCATATCACCGATCGTACCGATCATTGCTAAATCAAGTAATTCGGGCATCGTATCTTGCATTAAACCACGACAAATTGTATAAGCGACTCCAGCACCGCAATAGTCATCAAAAGGATATTTTTGCCCAGGATAATTACAATGGACAGTTGCATAAGCAGCTGGTTTTTCTTCCTGAAAAGTATGATGATCTGTCAAAATCACATCAACGCTATGCTCCTGCGCATATTTAACTTCTTCAATCCCAGTAACTCCATTATCAACTGTGATAATTAATTTAGTTCCATCAGCTACAATATCTTGGTATCGAGCTAAATTAGGACCATAACCATCTTTAAAGCGATCAGGGATAAAATAATGAACATCTGCACCCAAAATACTTAATGTCTCTGTCATAATGGTTGTTGCGGTAATCCCATCGGCATCGTAATCGCCATAAATAGTAATTTTTTCACCATTATCAATTGCTTGATTAATTCGCTCAATCGCTTTATCCATATCGTGCATAAGTGCTGGATCAGCTAAATTATCTTCTGTAGCATTAAACCAAAAATCGAGCTTTTCGTCCGTATTAATACCGCGTAAAGCAAATAACGTAGCTGCGATTGGACTCAATTGATACTTTTCAACTAAGTCTGGTGCTAATTCTTGAGCTGTTCTTTCTTGCCATTTCATTAATTATCAAACACCTTATGTTTTTTTCAAAACGAAAAGGCACTCATGATTGAGTGTCTTTATTACAAAATCTATTATAATTTTAACGCAAATCTAAATCAGGTTAAAGATTGTAGATTTTTATTTTAACTTGAAAATCTTTAAATTATTATCGGTAGCTTTTTCCGTTTTAATTAAATTGCCACGGATAGCCCAGCGATTCTTGCCCCCATCAGCACAAGTGATCAAAGTTACGATATTTTTCTTCGTATTATCAACTAGCCAAACAGCTGTAGGATCAACAATCTTTTTCATATAAATTCGATAAACATATACTTTATTAAGATTAGTTAGATAAATTAACTCTCCCCTTTTGACATCTTCTAATGGTGAAAATAAGATACCTTTTGCTGTCATATAGTGACCCGCCAAAGGATAATTTCCCTTACCCATCACTTGATCAGCTCGCATCGTACCACCGCCTGTCGACATGGCATCATCACTCATGCCTAACATAATTGGCAAGGACATATTTACATCAGGAATTGCTAACGCACCAATCGCACCAGAAGTTTTCTTAACTTGTGATCTTGTTGCTTGCGCTATTCCCAATGATTTTACTTTACTAAAATCATACATCCCTTTTTTACGTAGATTTTCCGTAACTTTACTTTTATTCAAGCCATTGAGAGTAGATTGCTGATTATGACGAATCATTTGATTGCTAATTTGTTTATTAAAGATTAGCGCCACACCAACGATTAAAAGGATAATGCCCAAAACTCGTAGTATAATTCTACTAATATTTGTTTTCTTTTTAGCCATTTTATTTTCCCTTGATATCGTCATCGTTCATCTTCAACACTGCCATAAAGGCATCTTGAGGCACTTCTACCCGCCCAACAGCCTTCATGCGTTTCTTACCACGTTTCTGCTTTTCTAGCAATTTAGCACGACGATCTGGGTC
>JAHLFT010000049.1 GCA_018883635.1 Candidatus Lactobacillus pullistercoris | reverse complement strand
AGGATCATCTCCACATACGTGGAGAATACACTAAAAGAATCCTATGATAGCAGCATTTTAAAAAGATGCAATCGTCCAAATACATTACTTTTACCAAACTTTAAAGCTTTAATTTTCCCTCATTAATCAACTTCAAGGCCAATTGATACGTACATTTTGCATCAAAATCTGCATGATGTGGATTTTGATTTTCAATTTTATATTCAGACAATACTGTACTCAACTTATAATTATCAAGAAATTTATTATTCTTTTTAATTATCGGAAGTAAATCTTTAGAAGTATTAATTAACCCAGAAATCTTATTTCTTTTATAGGCTATATCCAAAAAACTAATATCAAATGTTAAATTGTAACCTAATAAAATTCGATCTCCAAGAAAGTCTTTTAGCATTTTTAAAACTTCGATTAAATTACTTCCTTTCGATTTTAATATCTTCATATTCAAACCTGTTAATTCACTTACATCGGCCGGAATACAGTTTACATCCCTAATTAATTTATAAAATACATCAACTTTTCCATTCTTCAAATACTTAACAGCACCAATAGAAAGAATCTCGCTTTTATTGGGAGCTAAGCCTGTAGTTTCGATATCAATTACTGCAAACTTTAACAAAGTTGAATTATGCAACACAGATCGTGAACATACCTTAGCTTTATGGTATTTTGCAGCATTACTAAATCCTAATTTCAAATTTGGCGTTACATTAACATGTTTTAACAGAGGAATACCATCAAAATCTACTATTTTTCTGTCTAATCGAGTGGTTCGAAAAGTATATCCAAGTTCATTATTCGTATTATAAACTAGAGTAGCTTCTCCTTGACCAATATTTTTTTGAACTCGTTCCCATAATAAGTCTCTAACTTTCGCATTAACACTTCCAACATAGATTCCAGTTTGAATTTCTTGACACCATTTTGTTAAATCACCACGTAAGGAAGCTGGTGTTTTGGATAAAGTAATTACAATCATTAAAACTACTCCTCAGGCTCATGGTACTGGACTCCAAATTTTTGAAGCCCTTTTTTATTGTCCCAAAGACTCATTACTGCATGCACTTCGTCTTGATTTTTAATATCTAATAAATATTTGAGATCTTTGACCATTTTTTCTATTAATTTTCCATCTTTAAAAGCATCCCTCATTGCATGTCTTGTATGGACTGCAATGTCATCTTTTCCATATTCCTTAACCACTTCAAAGGCAATAGGAATTGAATAATCCGCCTTATACAGATCAGAAAAATCATATACAAAGGATAAATCATGGCCAGTATGAATAAAACCTAGTCCAGCGGATGCACCTAAAGCAACAATTACACTATAGCTTAATCCATAGAGAGCTTGATGAGCTGCTGTTAGAGCTTGATTAATTGGAGTACTTGATTCAAAATCATCGACCTTGTATTCTCTCCGTGACCAGGCAACTCCTGTTTTCTGAGATTGGTCTTGATAAACTCTTCTAATACGGGCTCCCTCTTTACCACGCAATTGTTGCATAGTTAACCCAGAAACATCCATTCCTGGGAAACGCATTTGATACATTTTTCGAGCAACCGCTAAGCGTGTCCTCGTGTTAGAAACTAATTTAGCTTGTGCTTGAAGTAAGATTGATGAATGATTTAGTGAACGCCCATGAGCATATTGTCTTACTCCATCTTCACCTACCCACACTACTGCCATTCCGGCATCTCCCATTAGTTCCATTGCACGATGTGTTACATCAATACCAGGCCCAAGAAGTAAAACACTAATAATTGCAGCTGGAATATATACCGTTCCTGTACTATCGGCTACGCTAATTGCGCTATCAATCCGATTTAACTTTGCATGTTCTAAGTATAAAAAAGTTATTCTGTCACTAACCTTACTTAGTTCGCTAATTTCTGGTTTTTTTGCCCCAAATTTTCTCTGCATGATTACATTGGGATAACTGTTAGTAATCCCATCCCATACGCTTTCTCTCTTCCAATACCGCTTATCATTGCATTTTTAAATTTTTTCAAATCGGTTATTTTTAAAATCCCTTCAAAAGTGACACAACTAAGTCTAGCTGTTCCACTTCCTTTATGACGCAATAATTTCCACTCACGGTTAACAATATCAAATTCTGGATAATTTTCTTGAGTTTTTACTATTTTGAATCCGTTACTTTCGGTCCGATCTAAAAACCACTTTTTTTGCTGATCAATAGTAATATGTGGCATAATTCGGCCCTGTCTTTGACCAGGAACACTTATTTTTCGACTAGGATTTGCTGTTAAACGAAATCGCAATCTTTCTCCGTCATATAATTTATTCAGGAAATCATCATACTTTTTCGTAATCGCTGTTCCTAAAACTCCATACTTAGTTAGTTTTTCTAAATCTGGTTTCTGTTCACTTAAAACTAATAAGTAGCTTTTTCCATTTAAAACATCTATGCGCCATAGGTTTCTGGGGCGATTATCTTTATCTTGATATTTTGGAAAACATGATTCAACCCAATTGTGATAAGCACCCAAATGCGATAAATCGCTTATTTTTCGTCTATTCTTTAAATCAATTTCAACTCTTGATAAATACATTATTAACCTCTTTATATATTCGATATTATGTCATGCGTTGTTTCAACATGCGCATTTATTTGATTCTTCATTGGTATATATGTACTTACCACTTCACGGTAATCATGGTATCGATTTCTTTGGTCAAATGAACCCACTTTATCCTTCACTTGAAATACAAAATGGTCTCTTGCTCCAAGATTGGCATCATAAACAAGTTCAGCACTAAAATTAGGATGTTTTCTTTGATACCATTTGGCTGCTTGCCAATCCATTGACTTTAAGACATTTAATGGATTTTGATTATTAAACATTTCAATTTCAAGTGGACCAGCTGGAGGACATGAACGTCTACCTAAAAACAATGGAAATTTTGGATGCTGCAAAGCGTAATGAATTTTTTCTATTAGCTCCTCATTTTCCGATCCAATCGCTACCATAAATATTGCATCCTGCAAATAATAGCGATAGGTTAATTTCTTTGCTTTTTTTGTAGCACTTTTTGCATATTCAACGATTTGAAAGTCATTTACTACTTGCCCTGGTTGATCACTTCTTACTGCAAACGACAAATTATTCAATTCTAAGATTCTTTTATCATTACGACCATATCCTAAGGACGCAGAAATCATTCCAATTACCGCACTTTTAGTGGGATAAGGATTGGTAGTACGTCTACCAAAAGTAGCCTCATTACCATAAGCTTGAAGTGGCGCCTTTAACTTAATTGTTAGTGTTTTCATTTTCTACCCTCTTAGCCACTATAGTAGAAACATCATCTAGTAATTTATTAATATTTTTTTCTTTTTCTCCCACAGTTGTTTCAAATTCTTTATTTGCATGAACAAAACTAGCAATCGGCTCACCAATCCATCCACTAATATTATCAAATTCGGTTTCTAGGCGCTCAATTGACTTTTTAGTATAACCCCTATTACTTTGCACAGATGCTTCAAACGCAGAAACTAAGTTTACGGGAGTATCTTCTCTAATAGTTACCAAAATATATTGAGGTAATGTTTTATTTGCATATGAGTTCTGATGTCCTGTAGGCATTGTTAAAGCAAAATTTTTAATAAACTCTTTTAATCCAATTTGAGCTAAATCCACACCTAAGTTATGAATTAATTCCTTCATATTAATATTTGCATATCGATATAAAGTAGAAGAATTGTATTCAATAGTCCCAAGCATAGCAGAACCTGATTCTTCCGAGGTTTTAGCATCATCTACTGCTGTAAAGAAGTCAAATTCTGGCACAACTTCATGAGTTGAAATAGCATGTGCTACTTGAGAGGAAGCTTCAACGTTTAGCTCTGGATCATCGGCTACCATCCTACCAAAGAGTGCTAAATCTAATGATTGATTTTCAGTCAAAAGTTTCTTTGCTTCTTTTTTATCAATTTCGTTATTATTTAATACATATTCTGCCAATTTTCTTAATTGCCCCGGGCTAAAGAAAAGTAAAACCTTGGTTTCAAAATCTTTATCATTATTTTTATCAGTTTTCTTTGACTTATCAAATTTCAATCCCATATTAGATAAGACTTCTTTAGCTTTTTTGCGTGCATCATCAAAACTTAAAGAAGCATCTTGTTTCATTAACTCATTAGCCAATAATGTAGCTGTTCGTTTAGTACGAAAGCCTCGAAGCCAATCATGTTCTTTACTATCTTTTTTAAATCCTTCTCTAATCGCTTTTTTCCAGCTTTGTGATGACACACGTGATCGAGTGGTTCCACCATATACAGCAGTTTTAGGTGCGCCCGTGTCATCTCTATTAATATTTGAAGATGGAACAGTTTGTAATACATGAATATCTACGTATAAGTTATTTTGTGTCATTTTTAATCCTCATTACTTTCTTTATTGTCATTAATCCAAAAATATTCTCTTCCCCATTTAATGGCTACTTTTCTAGCTGGTTCAAAACCTAATTGAAAATTATATATATCATTTGCTAATTCAGGATAATTAATACTTGCTGCTGGATTATTAGCTTTTATAATTTTAGTTAAACTGACTAATGATATAGTAACAACTTCTGCATTAGTTGTACTTAACACAGCTCGCACCCGTCTATCTAAAGCTTCTCGAAGCTGTTCGTCTTTACGCAAAAACGATAGATTTCTAAATAATGACATTGCATTTTCATTATCATATTCTCGATCTCTTTCAACATCATTACCTTGCTCAAAAACAGCATAACATCGTAAGGCTGTAAAAATTGCTCGTTCTGAAGTTGTTTGCCTACTATTTTCACCAAAGGTATCTTTTTCTTTAATGTATTCAAATAACAGCGGCCAAACAATAGTAGCTTGACGGCTTAGAATAGAATTAGAACGTCTAAGAGCAGACAAAATTGCTTTATCATTACCCTCTCGTTCATGCAATTTCTTTATAATTTTATTGGTATTTCTCTCAATCTTTGTCACCAAAATAATCATCCCTCCTTAAAATTTATTATTTAATATGACGAAATACATTTAATTTATACCAGTTAAAAATAGTAAAAATATTATTTATTCCGCTTCCTTCTTCTTTCGAACTTTCTTGTCCAATGATATCTCTTGGAGAAGCATTTTTTAGAACTTCCTCAGCTTTTGTTATAGAAATCTTCTTTAATATTTCTTTCCATTCAATTGTCTTGTCAGCTCGTTCTTGATCATTTCTTAAACTTGCTAGCCAAGTAAGAAATGGAAGGTTTAAACTTTCATAAAATTTAATAGTCGAATTATCAGCAAAATCTGTTCCATTTAAACCTCTTAATTTACTAATATTATTAGTAAAAATCCAAAAATCTTTTCCTACTTGCTGAGTCAAATCAATCATATTTTCAATGTCTTCTGGCCAATAGTCTTTTTTATTTTTATCAAAAAGTACATTTGCTTTAATCTTAAAGCAATCATTAACCTCAAATGCTGGTAACTGAGAAGAAGATTTACCATCGCTAATTAATGTTGTAGTTCGCAAAGTTAAGGAAGTGTCTGTAGGAAGATATTCATTATTTTGTACCTTTCTCAGCCATTTAATTATTTCTGGTTCATGCATATCTTCTAATTCATCGGGGTCTGTAGTTCTAACATATTGCCCAAAATTTCTCCACATTGCTTTTGTTAGATCAGTCAAATGCTTAGTAGCAGGATAAACCTCTCCTGTTTTTTTGTTTTTACGCCAAGTAGTCATTGGCTCAATAAAGGCTTCCGCACTATCCAATTTTGGCAAACCTGCAGTAAAAATAATAGGTTTTTCATTTATCCATTCAATATGCAGCATTCTTGACCATAACGTATATAAAGTACTAATTGAAAGATCGCGAGCGAAAGGCTCATCTTTTAGGAACTCAATATATTCAAATGCGTTTTCAAATTCCCAAAAAGGTTTTTCTTCTTTATATTCTTCTGAAAATACCAAGTTCAACATTAAAGTCTGAAATAAGTTTTCACCTTGAGCAAATACGGGATTTAAACCATATAGCCAACCGCTAGATACCGGTTTATTAATTAGCTTTGTTTTATCAGTTACTCCTGTAAAGCTTTGATAAGTCAGGATCCAGCGCACTAATTGAGCTAAGTTTATCTCATTTTTAGTCTGTCTTGTTTTAGGTGAAAAAATTGATAGACTATTATTACTTTCAGAAATAGTTCTGTTTATTTGTTTAACATCAACCGTTCCTTTTGGATTTTTGATGTTAACTTTTTTATTAGCCGGTACCTCCTGATCATAAACTTCCTTATTAACCTGATAGAATGGATCATCCCCCAAAAAATCAAACTTAGAACTATTTTCTTTTAAATATTGGAGAACCGACTTAGAGAATTGTCCATTTTTATATAAAAATTGCCACGTGTTTACTAAATCATCGTACTCATAATCTTCTTCCTCTGCTTCTTTAAGATGCATTTTTTCATCAAGAGTTAACCATTCATAATTTTTTCCATTTGCATCAATTCTAGAGTATACAGTAGTTAAAATAGCAACAAGTAAGCGTAATATTACTAAATCTTGACTCGCCATATCACCAGCTAAGCGCTGGTAACTAGCAGCATTTTCAAAAACTTCTAATAATGAAACTTCCTTGGGATTTCCATCTTTGTCCAAGACTTGAATCCAAGGCTCAGTGACAAGATTAAAACTTTTTTTATCCATCTTCCTCCTCCTTTTCATACATTAATCCTAATTTCGAAGAATATTTTAAGTTAAATCCGTTTAAAGTCGTTAAATTATTTTCATTAAGTTCTAGAACTAAGGCGCCACGTAACCAAATATCCTCTTTCCATTTATTATGTAAAGATTGCATATTAGTCTCCAATTCTCTAATTGTTTTATCAATTAGATCTTTAATTTTTGAACTATTTACTATTGCAAATGGTAATCGAATAGTTTGACCAGCTATTTCCTCACTGCTTACTTCTTCAATATTACGACCATCCATCAAAAAGGTTCCTTCACTAGTAGTTCTTAAAAGAATCACTTCAATAGTTTCTTTTATATCTCGAACACAAGCAACGGCATGATTGTCATCGTTAACATTAATTTGTCCATCACTTAACCAACCAAATAAATTATTTCTGTCTTTTTCATTCGGATTTCCTATTTGAAATACTTGTGCTTTCTTCTTAGATTTTTTTAAATCCTTTTCAAACTTTGCCTCCGCTTCAGCAATATCTTTAATATCTTTATCTATCTTAGGATCATATACCTTTTGTACTAATGGAGATACATCGTCAGGAATATTAATCTTATTTTTTAGAAAATGATCGGTTTTCATTAATAAGTATTTTTCATAGATAAATTCATTTCCTTTCCCATAATCACCGTAGCCATTTATTCCTGTAATATACACTGTCGGCTTCGCTAAAGTTATAGGTCGGGAAATTTTATGACGATGTAGTCTACCAATTCGCTGAATAATTAAATCTACTGGTGCAATATCAGTAAAAAGCACATCAAAATCAATATCTAGAGATTGCTCTAAAACTTGCGTTCCGATAACTATCATTTTTTGGGGACGCATGCCACCCTTTCCAATTTTCGCTTGAAGTCTTTCTTCAATTTTTTCACGCTCTGGTGCTAAATAAGCAGAATGTAAAAGTAATACTTCAATGTTTTCAGGGACTAATCTTGCTAAGTCTTGAGCTCGTTTAACGGTATTAACAACTATTCCAGCTATTCCGCCATCCTCTATTTCGGCAACTGCTTTATTAATAATTTCTTCTTCATTTCCATTAAAACGAACAACATTAATCGTTCTATTTTCATCATTCGCAATCGAAAACTCACTTACTTGTTCTAATTTGTTTCCATCCAGAATACTAAGTAAGGGATAGCCTTCATTAACTTTCCAATTATCATTGGCTTTTATTTTTATACTGCCATATTTTCCTTTCAGATAAGCTTTTAACAAATCATTTCTTTTTTTCTTAGGTAAAGTTGCGGACAAAGCAATTACTGGTACATGATATGCTCCTAACCATTTAATAGCTTTCTCTAAATATGAACTCATATAAGAATCGTACGCGTGAAGTTCGTCAATTATTACCACTTTATCACTAAAGCCTAAGTGTCTTAGAAAAAGATGTTTTTGCTTTAAGGCAGTGAGTAAGAGATGATCAATTGTTCCAACTGCAAAATGGGATAAACTCGACTTTTTTCCCGCAAACCAACTATTAATTACTACCGCTCCATCTGTATCATCATAAATATTCTCGGCATAAGGTAATTTAGTATAGGGTTTATTAAATTTTGCTTTACCTTGGAGCAATTTCACATCAGGATGTGCAGCTTGTTCTTTTGCTATACTATCAAGCCACTCTTTAACTCTTGAAAACATTGCGTTAGTTGTTGCTTGAGTTGGTAAACCCATATATAAGCCGGATTTTCCTTGCTTAAAGGCTAGTTGTTCGGCTGCTGTCAATGCTAGCTCAGTTTTGCCAATTCCAGTCGGTGCCTCAATAATAACTAAGCCTGGATCATTAGCTTGAGAAATTATTTCTGACATTTCTTTTTGCACTGGACGAGGAATAAAATTAAACCTTAAGCGATATTGTTCATTAACAGAAGCAATCTTTTCTGGCATCCATCGATCACTAATATCCCATTTTTTAATTGCTTGATGATAACGTTCTTCCATATTCAATTCATCAAAATTTTCTTCTAACGAAATCAAGGGAAATAATGATATATTGCTATAATTAGTTAATTTTTCGCTAGAGGCAAGCCAGTCAGCCATGATTAACATTCCCTCTAAAATTACTGCTTGTGGCAAAGTAACCTCTGGAACATCTTTAATATCATTATAACCACACAATGCTAGTCCATATTTAAAAAGATTATTTTGAACAAACTTCCACTCATCTTGAATTTTAGTATCTGTGTCTCGGCCCCAAAGATTCGAAGCATAGATATTCAGTTGTTTAAAAGTGACATCTTTTTTTGGAGGTAGACCGTGATGGCCACCAATAATTGAGCCTATTGATTCATTTAATCCAAAAGATTCCAGTAAAGTTTCACCAGCAATGGGATGAGGTGACTTATGGACTCTATAGTTATCCATGGAGATGGAAGAAAAACCTGCTCTTCTTAAATTTTCATTTATATCCTCATCCAAATCTTTATTCCTTGGAAAGGACTGTTTATATTGAAAAGCTGGCGTGGCCTTACCAAAATCATGATAAAATCCCAAAAATCCTACCAGCTTTTGAGTATCTTCAGGATACAAATTTTGTTGTAAAATTTTTCTAGTGCCTTCGCTAATCCAATTATTATAAAGCCACTGCATTACATTTTTAGTATCAATTAAATGTGCAACTAGAGGAAGCCAAAATTCTTGATCGTCATGAACAGCTTTCTTTCCCCATAAAGCCTTTGTGGCTGGGAATAAGTTTACCATTAATTTTCATCTTCTTTTTTTGAATTCGATTTCATTATAGCACAGTTAATTAACTTTACACTATATTATTATTTATTTTTGTCAAAACTCCACATACGTGGAGAATACTTTCCGAACTATACACTATATTCGGATCACCTTCACTCGTGTGAAGAACAATACTTTTTCTAATTATACTCCATTATTAAATGTAACTAACTTTTTTTAGATTATCTATCAGTAGCGATAAGTCCATTACAAAACAAAAAGCGCTACCAGAGCGCTTAATGAATGAGATAAAACTTTTAAGTTCGCTGAATTAGGTTCGACATTCTTTTCGGAACAGAGATTAAAGGCTTGATTTTTGCACTATACAATTTTTAAATTCAGAATTATCGTACACTACTTTTCCCAAAAGGGCCTAGCTTAATTACTTTAGCATCAACGTTATATAGTTCTAATCGTAGCTTCCTCTTAATAAGTTTAATGGGCCAATAATACAGTTGATTTTCTTCCTTTACCATTTCGATAATTTTGTTTTACACAATATAGTAAGTACTCTAATTAAAAATCAAAAAGGTCACTTATAGAGTGATTAATTTTTAACTCTTCCCATGATCTTTATGGCCAGTAAACCATATGACTACTACTTATCGCGTCATTTTGATAAAAAGCACTCAAATATAAATTATTTTTGCTAATATCCTAGGTTATATTCTCTTACGTGGAAAACACTTGGCTACTTCATCAGCCAAGTTAGAGGAATAGGATCACCTCCACTTACGTGGAGAATAC
>JAHLFT010000048.1 GCA_018883635.1 Candidatus Lactobacillus pullistercoris | reverse complement strand
GCTTATAGCTATTCCAACTTTTATCATTTAGTAACAAGAATCAAATTAGAAGAAAAAGATGCGATTCTAAAAGAAAAAGCATCAAGCTATTATCAAATAGCTTAATGCTTAATCTAAATTATATTTGACTTCTATCAACACCATTTGATAGAGAGCCACTTTTACGACCTATTATCATCTTATATTGAGTACAAATCTTATTTAACCGTGCATTGGGAAGACCTTATCTGGATTAATTATGTCGTTTGGATCAAAGGCTAACTTGATCTTTCTGAGCATTTCAACATAATCCTTGCCATAATAATCTTCGAAGTATGGCTCTCTGGCATAACCAATACCGTGTTCTCCTGACATGTTGCCGTCTACTTCTTTAGCCTTCTTGTACAACTCGGTGATAACTTCTTTGCTCTTCTTATCAAAAACTTCCTTAGAATCGTCATCTGAGCAGAGATAAATATGTAAGTTACCGTCACCAGCATGTCCAAAGTTAGGGATACGCATCCCTACTTCCTTCTCCAATTCATCAATTCTCTTCAAAACATCAGGAATATGGTCAATTGGGACTGAAATATCAACTTCATCCATCATTGGAGTGGATTTCTGAATTGCTAATAGTAATTCTTCGCGGGCTTTCCAGATTAATTTAGCTTCATCTGAATCAGCTGCTAAAACGACAGCTTTGCCGGCATCAAATTGTTTAACTGTCTCTAATACTTGCTTAAGTTCAGCTTCTACTTCACCTTTAGTAAAAGCATCAATCCCGACAATAATGAAGCCATTACCTTCAGATACTGGGAACTTTTGATTTGCATAGCTTTCCCACAAGTCAATTACTTTCCGGCCCATAAATTCAACCGTGGTAGGCACAACACCTGAAGCTAAAATTGCAGGTACGGACTTAATTGCTTGCGTCAAAGTTGGATATGGAATCAAAGCATTGATAATTTCCTTAGGACGTGGATACAAGCGAACAGTTACTTCAGTAACCACGCCTAATGTACCTTCAGAGCCAATAATCAAATCCTTTAGTGAATAACCTGAAGAAGACTTAACTGCTTTAGCACCGAACTTGTAAAGCTTACCGTTTGCTAAAACAACCTTTAATTCACGAATGTGCTCTCTCGTTACACCATACTTAATTGCCTTCAAACCACCAGCGTTAGTATCAACATTGCCGCCGATAGTTGCCCAGTGCATTGCGGGAGCTGGCATGTAAGTAAATGGCTTATCAGCTAAGAACTCTTCCATGTCTTTTAATCGGATACCAGCTTGCACGGTCATGGTTAAATTATTTGGTTCATAGGACAAAATCTTGTTCATCTTAATCATGTCTAATGAAATTCCGCCATCTACACTTAAGTTGGCTCCCATTAAGCCAGTTGAGTTACCGCGTGGCACAATTGGAATATGATGGTCGCTGGCATATTTAACAACCTTCTCTACTTCTTCATTAGTTGTCGGTTGAATAACCAGATCAGGCATTGCACGTACTGTTTTGAACTGATCATGATCCCAGTGAACAGTAGGTTTAGTAATAAAGCGATCTTCATCCCTGATAAAAGAACGTAATTGCTCGAGATCTTTGCTCGTAATCTTGTTATAACTCATTGAAGTTAACTCCTTTCAATATAATAATGTAAGCGGATTAATAATTATAGTTATATTCTAACATTTTGTTTAGCTTAATTTAAATTTTATAGATGAAATATTTTTCTATTTACATCTCAGTCACGCAATTGCATTCTTTCATTGAAATAATTCTTGTAAGCTAAATACACGCTAATTACGGCCCCTAATCCTGTGGCAGAAAGAAGCATAAAAGTGATCATGATCTGATATTTAATTGCGTATACAGGATTTACACCAGCAAAGATCAAGCCAGACATCATCCCGGGCAAATTAACTAGCCCTACCGTTTTAGCAGAATCAATCGTTGGTTGCATAGCGGTTTTAATACTTCTACGCAGAATTAGCATCGAGGCCATTTTTATGTCACTGCCTAATGCTAACTTTTCGAGCAATTGCTCACGCAAATCATGAAAACTATCATTTAACGCTTTATAACATAAGCCCACAGCGACCATTTCATTTCCTGCAATCATGCCAGTTATCGGAATAACTTGCATGGGAATGGGCTTAATTACTCCTGAAAAAATTAGTACGCCTAAGGTAACATAGGTTCCGACTGCTTCGGCGATTATTGAATCTAATAATTTGCGATGTGGATTAGGATCCCGCTCATAAGCATTCCATGAAGCATTAAAAATAATCACAAGGGTTGAAACTAAAGTGAGCCACAATGCATTAACATGAAAAATAAATTTTAAGACAAAACCAATTACAACTAACTGAATGATTGCCCTAATAACGCTAATTAAAATGTCCTTGGTTAGACCTAATTTTTCCTTAGCAGAAATAGCAATTGATACCAAAACCAAGGCAAATGCTAGAACCAGTGACCAATTGCTGACGACTACATTTTTCATAATTGTACGCCACCTTTTTTTATTTGTACGATATTATTGGCTGTCTTGATTTCACTTTGATCATGAGTGACTTGGATGATTGTTATTCCTTGTTCATGGACTGCTTTAATCAATTGGTGCACGATGGCCTTGCTATTTTCGTCAAGACCAGTCGTTACTTCATCTAATAATAAGACTTCTGGTAAAAATACCAAATTGCGAATAAGGGCTATTCTCTGTTTTTCACCACCAGATAAAGCGGTAATTTCTTTATCTAAAAAATCATTTTCTAAATCGACTCGGTTAAGCAGGTCAACTAAATGATTTTGATCTGCCTCTTTTTTTCTAATCTGATAAGGAAAAAGCAAATTATCTTTGACAGTTTTGCCAAATAATGATGGCTGCTGAAAACAATAAGAAACTTGTCGGCGATAAGCAATAGGATCGAACTCATTGATGTTTTTATTATGATATCGGATTTCACCAGCTGATGGATTCATTAAGTTCGCAATTAATTTTAAAATTGTGCTCTTCCCTGCACCCGAAGGGCCTACTAATGTAAGAAAATCGTTTTTTTGCACTGTAAAAGATACATTCTGCAGAATGTGCTTATTCTTTACTTGATAAGCAACATGTTTTAATTCAATGATTGCCATAATTTTTTCTCTTAACTAAATAATCTTTTTCTTTCCATTAATTAATTCTTATTTAAATAAATCATTAAAGCTTTTGCTCATTGTTGGGTGAGTATAAATTTGATCACGTAAAACGGCAGCCGGGATCTTAGCTTTCATTGCTAAACTAATCATATTAATCAATTCATATGATTCAGCGCCATACAAAGTTATTCCCAAAATCGAATTAGTCTTCGGATCGATCAAAGCCTTGAACAAGCCTCCTGGGTCTTTTAAAACATGAGCTTTAGGAATAGCAGCTACTGGCAATTTTTTCAATTCATACTCAATACCTTGAGCTTGGGCCTCTTTTTCACTCAAACCAACTCGTGACAAAGGTAGTGTAATAAACACACTGTAAGGCACATTTACGCGATCACTCACCTTACGCTTACCTTCGCCAAATAACTGATCCTTAATAATGCGGAAATCATCGAGTGAAATATAGGTAAATTGTAACCCACCTTTAACTTCCCCGATAGCCCAGACATTATCCACCGAAGTTTGCAAATGATCATCAACTTCAATTGCACCACGATCAGTTAACTTAATATTGGTATTTTCGAGGCGTAGACCTTCTGTATTTGGCTTACGACCAGTTGCTACTAAAATTCGGTCAGATTCTCTTGACCTGCCATTTCATAATAAACTGTGCCTTGATCAACTTTAGTAATCTTGACTCCTAATTCAAAGTTAACGCAGCGATATCTTCGTCTTTTCTTGGTAAAAGGTTCTCATGTAAATCCAGCACGGTAACTTCTGAACCGTACTTAGCAAACATTGAAGCAAACTCTAAACCGATGTAACCTGCACCAATAATTGTTAAGCGTTCAGGCAAATTACTTTGATCCATTGCAGCTGTCGAATCCAGAACTGCTTTACTTTCTGTCAAACCTGGAATTGGCAACATTACTGGCAAAGCACCTGTATTAATGAAAATTCGCTCACCATGATATTGTTCAGTCTTGCCATCACTGGTTACAACTTCAATCTCATGATCATTAAGAAAGCTAGCTGCACCATCAAGTACTGTTACCGTCTTTTCATCAGCTAACATGTGGTGATTTTTACCACGAAGCATCGCTGTCATATCATTTTTACCATTCACAGCATCCACAAAATCAATACCATTACCAGCTTCAATAATTAAGCGCTTGGATGGTAAACAGGCAATGTTAATACAAGTTCCGCCATACATTTGATTAGATTTTTCAATGACTAAAACTTCTTCAACCCTTTTGAGCTAAAAACTTAGCCAGTGTCTTTCCACCTTTACCAAAACCGATAATAATATTTTTAATGGTTTTCATAAGCAATGTCCCTTACTAAAAGTAAATTTATTTTTCTTATATCATACCTAGCAAAGTACAGTTTGTCACTTTATCTGCCTTTGTAACAAAATTTCTCATAATACTTACAGCTATTATAAATGTTAATGTTGTTTGGAGTTAAAAACTTAAACATAAAAACCTCGAAATTCTTGTCCGAATTTCGGGGTTTATTTTCTATTTAAAACAAAGTTAGTTAATTAATATTCAGTAACGTCCTTAGTGTTTAACCACTTGTTGCCTGAAACTTTAACGATCTTCTTACCATGAACTCTCTTGACAGCTTTTGCAGTGAACTTCTTGCCCATCTTAACTGTCTTGTGAGTCTTCTTAGCATTCTTGTTGTAAACAGCTACAGTTTGCTTCTTGGTATCCTTTACAATAACGATGATCTTTTCACCCTTCTTGATTTCAGGATTAGTTACCATTTCTTCTGCTTTACCAAGTGGGGCAATTTCAGTTGATGCACTTACAACTTGTGAACCCATACCTAAGAAACTTATTGCGACTGCTAAACTTGAAACAACTTTAACTAACTTCATTTTAAATACCTCTTATATCTTAATCACTTATTTAACTCTTGGGATCTCTCCCTCTCGACACTTTTATTATATAACATAAGTTATTAAATACAAGTACTTTTTTAAATTTATTTAAAACTGTTTTCTCTAATTTAATTAATTTTATAAAGTTAGTATTTTTATATATTCACTTTTTTGCAGAATTAAGGCAATTAATTATCATAAGATATTATTTTTATAACCGTATTAAATTATTTTTTATTTTAAAGCAAAAATAAGAGCATAAATTGTAATTTAAAATTGCTAAAAATAAAATGCTGAGAAATATTTAACATTCCCAACATTTTATCAATTATTATCATTAAATGATTCACTCTTAGTAACTATCGCTAAGTGATTTATCATTGATTACTTGCTAATGCATTTAAAAAACTCTTGCCGGAAAAATACTTAGCATAAGCTTCGTTAGCTTGACCAAAGCCAAACATATTATTTTTTACTTCATCTTCAAATTTTGCCATTGCTCAACACTCCTTAAAAATTAATTGAGTTCATTATATAGAGCAATGCCTACTATTTGAAATACTTATTGATTATCAAGAATCATAAGTTTAATTTATACAATCTTCAAATAACCTAAAGCCTTTTGAGCTGTCAAGTTAACCAAATTCCACTGACGATCAAAACTTGGTGAGAAGAAGAAATCTGCTTCAGCCAAATCTTCTAACGTCAATTTCTTTCTAATTGCCAAACTTAAAACGTTAGCTTGGCCTGTAATATCATAGCTTGATAAAGTTGAGCCGACTAAAACTTGATGACTATCAGTGTTATAAACTATTGCCATATAAACCTTTGGGTTGTCTTTTTTAGGAATTTAATCTGGCCGCAATCGATCTTCAAGAATAACTTCTTTTGCATTAATACCGGCTCTTTCTGCATTCTTTTTGCTTAAACCAGTCGTTACGGCATGCAAATTAAAGGCTTCTAAGACTTGAGCACCAACAATCCCTGGGAATGGCCGTGATGGATTAATTTCAAACAAATGCTGTGTTACATACTGTGCCTCGTGGCGAGCAGCAATTGCGGAAGGAATTGGAACACGGCGTTTTGACGGTATACTAAATGGGAAAATTGCATCCCCAACAGCATAAATATCGGTCTCGCTGGTCCGCAAATATTCATCGGTCTTAATATAGCCATTATTATAAAGTTCAATCGTGCCCTTTAGCCAATCCGTATTTGGCGTAATACCAACAGCGATAATAACACAGTCAGTGGCAATTTCACCATTGCTTGTCTTAATCTTTTCCACCTTATCATCACCGCTGAAGCCTTCAACTTTAGTGTTCATGGCTAAATTAACGCCATTTTTGCGGAGTTCATTTTCAAACTCATCGGTGTAAACATCATTTAAATAGTTTTCAAGGGGCTTAGAATCAGTATCGATCAAAGTAACATTTTTACCAGACTTAGCCATCACATCGGCGGCAGCAATCCCGTTACCAGCTCCGATAACGGCGACATTCTTAATGTTTTCATCATATTGCGCACCGTTGATTTTTTCTGCCCAATCAAAACCACGCATTAAGTAAATATTCTTCAAATCAACGCCAGGAAGATCTAACTTGGCTGGGTTGACACCAGTAGAAATAATTAATTTATCATATGGGAATTTAACGGTTTCGCCAGTTTTAACATTTTTGGCAGTAATTGTTTTTTCATATGTATTAATGTCAGTGGCCTGAGTATTATTGTAAATCCGGCCGTCTCTGTTTTTTAAATCCTCTGGTCTAAAGTTTCTAACATCATTGATGCCTGTTGTCTTACCTTCAAGACAAAGCTTCATCCCACAAGACATAAATGAGACATAGTCAGATTGCTAAAGCAAAGTAACGTCCACATTGTTATATTTGTTGAGAATTTCAAAGGCAGCTTCATGACCACCATGCGAGCCACCTATAATTACAACTCTACGCTTATCCATAAAATTTCCCCCTTATATAAAATATGACTATTTATTAACACCTCCGCTCTAACACGTTATTGGTTAAAAAGGTTAATATAAGTACTTATTATCTAAAGCAGATATAGAAATTTTAAATTAATCCTTACCTTGTCGAGTCCGACACTCTTGATACTGCTTCTTTTGCTTTTCTCGTAACAACTTAAATGCTGCCTCACGACTGGGAGAGTTCTGCACGATAATTAGATTAGCTATTGCTTCAATATCTGCAGCATTTTGGGCCTCTATCATTTCATCATTTTCTCTTGGATAGGCAATAACTTGCGCATGATTTCCAGCTAAACAATCTAAAAACAGCTTGGCACTGCGACCGTTACCTTCTCTAAAGGGATGCATGAAATTGATTTTATCTAGTAATTCTGCGTAATCGTAATTAGTTAAAGCATCTTTTTTGTGTAGTCGCTGTAATAAATTATCAATATCTTCTTCTGCAAAGTTAAAACGC
>JAHLFT010000047.1 GCA_018883635.1 Candidatus Lactobacillus pullistercoris | reverse complement strand
ATGAAGGAATCTCTTTTCTAGTATGTTTTTCGTTCAAATCAATCATACGGGAAAAGGATTCCTTTTTCTAATATTCAGGGAAATAAAATTAAGGAAATATTCATCCTTACACAAACTATTTTACGGTCTCTTTCCCCCTCTCTAAGATCAATCTAATTCACTTTTTTGATTAAAATAATCTAAAAAAAAGGCTATCTCAACCTAATTAAGTTAAGATAGTCTCTTTTTTATAGTCCTCTTAAATTGCCCCAATCATTCTTGGGTTCAAATTGAAGAATGGTTTGACAGTTTGGACATTTATTTTCACCAAACTTAGCTTCAAATTCTTGATTACATTTAGGGCATTTAGCCTTAAATTTCAATTCAGATAGAAGTTTCTTAATATGAATTGCTGCCATAATCTTCGCCTCTTTTATCTAATTGCATCAGTAGTGTCTTTATCAAAGAAATGTGCCTTATTGACGTCAAAGCCCATTTGAACTTGATCACCAGGCTTATGATAATCACGTGCATTAACATCAGCAACAAATTCAGTACCATCAACCTTTTGGTAAAGCTGGATGGTTGCACCTAGAAGTTCTGAAACAACTACTGTTGAATTAACAACAGCATTTGGCCAAGTATCTAAAAAGGCTTGCTCAGAGTGAATATCTTCTGGTCGAATACCAAAGACTAAATCCTTATCATTGTAGCCTTTTTCTTCTAACATCTTAGCCTTACCTTCTGGAATAGCAATTTTTAATCCTTTACCGTCGGAAATTTGCCCATCTTTGTAATGAACATTGAAGAAGTTCATTTGTGGAGAGCCAATAAAGCCAGCGACAAACATATTCTTAGGCTTGTTATAAACTTCAAGCGGTGTACCAATCTGTTGTACATGCCCTACTGACATAACCACTACTCGGTCAGCCAAGGTCATCGCTTCAGTTTGGTCGTGGGTAACATAAATTGTAGTCGTACCCAAATTTTGGTGTAACTTAGCAATTTCTGCACGCATGGTAACACGAAGCTTGGCATCCAAGTTTGACAAAGGTTCATCCATTAAGAAGATCGGAGCATCCCGCACAATCGCACGTCCTAAAGCCACACGCTGGCGCTGACCACCAGATAATTCTGAAGGCTTTTTTTGCAAATATTCTTTTAATCCCAGAATATCCGCAGCATGCTTTACTCTTTTATCAATATCTTCTTTAGAATAATGCCGTAGTTTCAGTCCAAATGCCATGTTGTCATAAATAGTCATATGTGGGTACAAAGCATAGTTCTGGAATACCATCGCAATATCTCTATCCTTTGGAGCCACATCATTCATAACTTTATGGTCAATCTCTAAGGTACCTTTACTGATATCTTCCAGACCAGCAATCATTCTTAAAGTTGTTGATTTACCACAACCAGATGGTCCAACAAACACAATAAATTCTTTATTCTTAATGTGTAAATCAAAATCATTTACTGAATAAAAGTCATTTCCGTCATATTTTTTATAAATGTGATTTAAATCTACTTCAACCATTTTTATACCTCATATTCATCATTCATCTTACATAAATATTCTATAAAAATAATGTAAGCGCTTAAATATAAAGGTGACTAAATTTATTGTGCAACTTAACTAATAATCAAATAGCTAAAGACCAAATCATCCATCTTTCTTAAATTTAAATTTGTTGCCGACTGCAATTTATCTATTCGATATTCCAAAGTATTCCGGTGAATATACATATCTTTAGAAGCTTGGGTTACGTTGCCGCCAACCTTGTATAGAGATGTGATTAATTCCGAGCTCGTTGAAAGCTTTTTCTTATATGTCTGCAAAATAATACTGTTCTTAGTAGAATGTGCAAAATAAAATTGAAGTGCAATTTCTGGAATAGCAACAACTTTTTTCAGCTCTTGAAAATCATTTCCAATTAATTTTTCTTCCTTAAATATTTGTGGTAAATTATCTTCTTTACACCAAACTAAGCCTATCAGGACTCGAGTCATTGTCTCAAAGTCGCCATCAATCGCAGTAATTATTCCCATAATATCTGATTGAGTTAAGGTACATTCTTTATCAATAATTACAAATACAGTCTGATCAAGCCAAAAAGACGATACTTCAGAATTAAAAAATGATAAAATCAAATCTTGCCATTCAGTTTTTCTTTCTGATATTAAATTCTCAATATGTAGATACAAAAAACGTAGCTTTCCATTAATTAATGGTTGTTTTTGTCCATTAAAAAGATAATTTTGCCAAGGTGTATATGTCTTAAATAAATCATATTTTCCTTCTAAATTTTTTAAGAGAAAAAACTCACGCTCACTTAAGTCCTTTTTAGCTATAAACCAAGTCTTTCCTTCAAGCGATAAAGCTAAATTTTGATCTTTATCTTTAGGGATAATATTTGTTGCTTCTGGAAATAACTTTTTTAATTCATGACTATCCATAACTATTCCTCTTTTTCAATAACCATCTTGCGATACTCACTTGGAGCCATTTTAGTTTGCTCCTTAAACACACGGAAGAAGTAATTATTATTGCGATAGCCCACCATTTCTGAGATTTCGTTGATATCATAATGAGAATTAGACATTATCTCAATCGAACGAGAAATACGATAGCTATTTAAATATTTGGCAAAGCTTTGTCCCACATTCTTTTTAAAAATTGAACCTAGATAAACTGAATTTATGTGAAAAATATCAGCTACCTTCTTTAGACTTAATTCTTGGTTATAATTATCAGCCACATAATCAATGACCTGTTCAATCACTTCTGGATACTTTCTATGATTCTTACGGTATTGAGCAAAGAAATCATTTAAAATATCTGACAATTCACTAATATTTTCAGTATTTTCAATTTGAGCAATCAAAGCTGCAAAATCTAAATTAATCTCATGATGTTCACCATACATCTTCATTAATACTAAACGACTAAAATATTTTGCGTCTTTAATTTCATTTTGATGTAGTCCCAGTTGATGATAGATTTCTTGCAAATAACTATCGAAATCTGCCGCACTTAAATTGTTCAACTCTAACTTAGAAACAAAATCTGCTACTGCAAGCGGCGTTACCTTTTCATTAAGGTCAATTACCTGATCTTCTAATTGATAAAATACTAATTTATTTGCAAGAGCTTCTATTTTTCTTCCATTAGCTACTACATCATCATTGGCAAATAATCGGTCAATTATCATATTTTCACAATAATCAGCCACTTTTTGCTTAACCAAGCTTAAATTATCTGAGGTATATGTAATTATTGCATAAACATTATTGTTGTCCTCTTGATACCCTAATACAAAATCAAGCTTCTGTAATATTTGAGTAATGTTATCCTGGACATCAATTAAGCCAATAATTGCATAATTATCACTGGCTTCCGTCAAAGTAGCCAATGGTAATTTGCCATGTAATACATCGCGCACTTGAATTCGGCTAGCCATCTGTGCCTGATGTTTGATATTTTTACTCTTCTTTATCCTTCGCTGAGCTTTTTCTACTGCATTTTGTAAATCATCAGGATCTACTGGTTTATTTAAATAATCTACTACACCTTGTTCTAATCCAGTCTTAGCGTAAGAAAAATCTTCATATCCGGACAAAACAATAATCTGAATATCAGGTTGTATTTTCTTGACTGCTGGTAAAAATTTAGTTCCTGGCAATTCTGCCATATTCATGTCAGATATTAATATATCTACGGGATTATTCTTTAAGAATTCCAAAGCAGCCAACGGACTTTTTTCAGCTTTGACAATTTCAATATTAATCTCAGACCAATCCAATAATTTAGGGATCCCTTTAAGGATCATATATTCATCATCTACCAGCATCAATGTATTCATTCTTACTACCTAACTTTCAAAATCAAACGACAGCTTTACCGTTATTCCACCATACCGATTATTAATAATCATCATTTTAAAGTTATGAGTATAATTTGACATTCTTGCATACACATTTTGCAAGCCAATGGACTTATCGCCAACAATAGGCTCTTGTAAATGTAAATTTAATTTACTTAATTCTTCAACATCAATATGCTTTCCGTTATCAATCACCCAAATATTTACTCGTCCATTCTCTAGCCAGCCTTTTACTTTCACTGCATTATTGCCATTGGCAAAATTTACACCATGAGCAAAATAGTTTTCAATAATAGGCTGCAAAGTAAACTTTGGGATTTTTACATTATCAAGATCAGGATCAACATTAATTTGATAGGCTAACTTATCTGGAAACCTAACTTGATATAAAAAGATATAATTCTTAACCAGTTTTATTTCTGCCTTAATCGTAGATTGAACTTGATTGCCAACATTACTCCTTAGTAATGAAGCAAAACTAAATACCACTTTGGCCAAATCTCTTGCTCCAATATCAAGAGCTGACATTCTAATATACTCAAGAGTATTCGCCATAAAATGCGGACTAATCTGCGCCTGCAGGGACTTCATATGGGCATCTTGCTGAGCAATTCGCATCTTGTAAATTGTATTAATGTAATTATTGATTTCATCAAGCATAGTATTGATACTATGAGATAAGAGATTTAGATCACCATAATGACCTGAATCAATTTTTACCCTAGCATTTAAATCATTATTACTTACTTGTTTAGTTGTCTTGATAATTTCTGATAATTGTTTCTTATATCTTGTAAAAATTGCAATAAATGAACCCAATAATAGCGATAGAACAATTATTCCACAAACTAAAATAGGCAGTATACGTTTAAATATCAGTTTCTTAGAATCTATATCATTAAAGAATGTATAAACAATATATCCTTTATCTAAATCAGCTTTCTTATATGAATAGTCTTTTAAACCTGCAACACCTTTATCATTAAATATTTTTCGAATTTGTTTACGTTCAGAATTCGAAATTGATTTATCCGCAAAATTATATAAGACTCGTCCATCTTGTGACATTAAAACTAATTGTAGCTTTGTATGATTACTAATCCTATTTAAATCTTTATTCAATATTTTTTGATCATAGTTCGCCCCAACAATTCCAACTATACTAGCTTGTTGAGGACTAATAATGTTGCTATAAATCATTCTAGGGTTAAAGGCTTTATTACTAGCTATTTTTTTACCGTTTGTATTATAACGACTAGACTGCGAAGCTATATTTATGTCATCAAACTGGACAGATAAATTAGTTAATGTAGGATACGTAACATAAAAACTCTCATTTGCTTTAGGCCAATTAAAATAGTCATTATTTTGATAGCTATCATCAATTATTTGTTTGCTATATTTGGCAGGATCATTTCGTAAATAATTATGAATATTATTAATTCTTGATTGATTTTCTGAAATATAGTTAGCAATATTATTAGTAATTGTTATTTCATTTTGTAGCTCATCGCTAACCTTAGTAATCGCCAAATTTTGAACATTTTTTTGTTCTAATTTATAATTCTTGATACTAACATTTAAGAAAATAGCTGTTGTTATGCAAATAATAAGAGAAAGAATAACTGTAAAACCTAACATTAAGCGTTGAAAACTTGATTTCATTTTATTCTATCTG
The DNA here is from genome assembly GCA_018883635.1 of Candidatus Lactobacillus pullistercoris. GTDB lineage: Bacteria > Bacillota > Bacilli > Lactobacillales > Lactobacillaceae > Lactobacillus > Lactobacillus pullistercoris. The sequence goes on along the minus strand of JAHLFT010000047.1, from coordinate 19,535 downwards.
ACTTTCAACCTTATAAATCCAATTCTTGGTAGTCAATTGACACCAAATAACTACTGCCGAAATTGATATAAATAATAATAACCCTGGGAAAAAGAATGTAATTGCAATTATTCCTGCCGTACCTGCAACAAATTTGATCAAACCTGAAAAATCTACAAAAAATTCTGCAAAAGCTAATTTAATTGCGTTTTTAAAATCTACATCGAAATTACTTTCTAAACTTAATGTATACATTCCTACTACTGGAATTAAAATTTCCAAGACGATCATAGTTACTATTACAGGTAAGATCCATGGTGTTTTCATTTGTGAAGTTAAATATAAGTCATAAAATACAAATAACATTGGTAAGAAGAAAACATAAAAATGTAAATTAGCTAACCAAAAATATTTTTTATAGATTTTCCATGACTCTTTAAACGAATATTCTTGATATCTAAATTTATGATTCAAGAACGTTTCATATATTGCCCTCAAAGCTGGCCCAAATCCTAAAACTAAAAGTCCAGCTAAAGAAAAAAGCCAAAATTCCAAATTTAAAATAATCAATACTAGCACCCTGACAAATGCTTTCTGCATCACTGATCCAACCATATTGAAACCTCTTTCATTCACTATAACTTATACTATCATAAAAAGTGTCACTCATCATAAAAACGAGTGACACTTTTTCAAAATACTCTTAAATTATTTTTGAGCTAAGAATTTATCATATTGTTTTTGCAAACCAGCTTGAATTTTATCATAACCAGCTGTCTTTAATTCTTTATCCATTTTCTTAATAGTTGGAACAGGATCAGCTGTACCAGTGTTTAAGATATCAAGATACTTACTCATAACATTAGAACAGTTAGTAACTTCTGTCTTATATTGAGTTGTGTCTGGAATAAAGCCTAAATCATTAGCTTCCTTGGCCTTCTTGATGCTTTCTTTACGTTGATCAATCTTCTTTTGTGACAAAGTGTTTTGAGTGTAAAGTAAGTCATTGTTACCCATCATCCAAGCTCCAATGAAGTAACCTGGTTGATATTTAGAAGTAGTCTTAATCTTACCCTTTGCTTTATCAGTAAAGTGCCATTGTTGACCTTCAAGTCCCCAAGTAATATTGTTTAATAACTTAGGATCAGTATTCAAGGCGTTCAACACTTCCATAGCCTCTTTCTTGTGTTGTGAAGTCTTAGAAATTGACCAAATAGCTACTTGGGCTTGAGCTTCACTCTTTAAAGAATCGGTAATGGCATAACTTTCCATCTTCTTACCACCAGAAGCATTTTCAAGTGCAGTATCACCATAATCGAATGGCCCTTGAGTTTCTTGACGTGAGAACCAGGTATTATCTTGCAAATTGTATTGGGTATTAGAAGTTGCGGCATCTTTAGGAATATATCCCTTTTGATACCATTCATGCAAAGTCTTTAAAATAGATTGCATTTCTGGTTGATCATATGCATTAAATACCTTAGTACTCTTTCCTGTTGAATCAACAGCAAATGGGAGTCCATTACCTAACAAGAAGTCCATATGACGAGGACTAGCCTTAAAACCTTGACCAATGGCAAAGGCTGCAACATTTGGCTTAGCTGCATGGAACTTAGCCATTGCGGAAGTTGCATCAGCATAAGTCTTAATGTTACCCGGCTTAATATTATATTTATCTAAGTATGCCTTGTTAAAGGTAATAGCATTGTTGGCATAAACATTACCATTTACAGGGAAGCCGTAAATTTTACCATTTACTTTTACACCTTTCCAATAAGCTGGATCTACACCTTTATAAGCCTTGGATGCATACTTCTTAATTAATTGTGTCATATCAGCATATGCACCTTTTTGTGCATTAACGGCATAATTTTGAGCAAAGGCTAAGTCATATTTATCACCTGAAGTGACCATAACATTATACTTTTGTTGATAATCACCCCAACCGATAAATTTCATTGATAGTTGTACATCAGGATATTTCTTAGCTAATTCTTTATTAGCTCTTTTAATCATGGCTGAGTAATTCTTAGGTTTATCACCTGGCATGTACATTGACACGACCGTCTTACCACCATTAGATGAATTTTGCTTGTTTCCACAAGCAGTTAATAATGTCGTTAAACTTAAAACTGCTGTAGCACTTAAAGCGACTTTATTCCATTTTCTCATTTTGAATACCTCCATGTATTCTCTAACCTTTAACTCCCCCAATTTGCATTCCTTTAACAAAGTACTTTTGGAAGAAAGGATAAGTCAAAGCGATTGGCAAGGTAGCAATTACAACAACTGCAAATTTCATACCTTCAGTAGGAAGTTCAGCGCCTGCTAAAGCTGTGCTACCACCTTGTGTCATTGCCTGAGTCATGTATTGAATGTTGTTTTGAATCTGAACTAACAAATACTGTAATGGGATAAACTTAGTATCTGTTAAGTAAAGCATTGCATTGAACCAATCATTCCATAAGCTTAAGCAAGTAAACAAACTAATTGTTGCAATACCCGGAATTGCTAGTGGAACAACAATGTCCCAAAAGATCTTTAATTCACCGGCACCATCAACTCTTGCAGATTCAAGAATCGATTCTGAAATTGATGTCTTGAAATAAGTTCTCATGATTAAAACATTGTAAACACCGAAAGCTTGTGGAAGAATAATTGCCCAGATGTTATCTTTCAAGCCCAACATCTGCGTAACAACTAAATAAGTTGGAACCATACCCGGAGTAAATAACATTGATACCAAAGCAAAAATAGTAAAGAATCTAGCAAATGCGAAATCTTTTCTTGAAATAGCATAAGCGTAAGTTGAACTAAACAAACTATTCATGATAGTACCAATTACAGTAATAAAAATTGATGCTCCCAAACTTGTAAGTAATTGGTTACTCATTCTTGCTAGATATTCATAACTAGCAAACGTCCAATGTTTTGGCCAGAATTGATAACCATAAGTTGTAATGTCACTTTCCTTGGTCAATGACAAAATAATGATGAAGAAGAAAGGCAAAACACAACTCAAGGCAACTGCTGCCAACAAAATATTAAAGATGATATTTGTTCCTTTACTAAAGCTACGGATTTCCACCGCAGACAGGTGTTTTTTCTTTCTCATAAATCCGTCTCCTTAGAATAAAGCAGCGTCAGGTTGCTTCTTTCTTACAATTAAGTTTGTAATAACGATTAATGCCATACCAACTACAGATTGCAATAAACCTGCTGCAGTTGACATCCCAATATCATTTGTCTGTGTTAAAGCACGATAAATGTAAGTATCAAAAGTCTGTGTAACATTTATTAAGGAACCAGACATACGAGGTACTAAGTAAAATAGACCGAAGTCACTTCTAAAGATACCACCTACATTTAAGATAAACATTAAGGTAGCTACCGGTAGAATTTGAGGCAAAGTAACATTCTTAATTTGTTGCCACTTATTTGCCCCATCAATCATAGCTGCATCATAGTATTCTGGATTAATACCCATAGCTGTAGCGAAGTATAAGATACTGTTATAACCTAAGCCTTTCCATACTCCCAAGAATATCAAGATCGCTGGCCATACAGCTGGAGTATTATAGAAGTCAATTGGTTTACCACCCGTAGCCTGGATAATTTGATTAATAATACCTTTGTCTGGACTTAAGAATGCATAAACGAAGTATGCCAACACAGCCCATGACAAGAAGTATGGAAATAGCATTGCAGTTTGGTAAACTTTCAATGTTCGTCTATTTCTTAATTGACTCATCACAATACCATTAAAAATAGCGAAGAAGAAGTTCAATGCCAAAAATGCTAAATTATAACCTACCGTGTTTCTCAAAACTATCCAAAAGTCTGCAGATTTAAAGAAAAATTGAAAGTTCTTAAATCCTACCCAAGGACTATGGAATAAGCTATACATAAATCCTTGGTCTGAATACTGGAAATTTTGAAAAGCTACTAAATTAGCCACTACAGGAATGTAAAAGAATATAATTAGAAAAATCGTACCTGGCAGAACAAGCAAAAGATATATTCTATTTCTATATACTTTTTGAAAAAAGTTTTCTTTCTTCTTTGACGTGTTCATTCTCTTTTCCTCCTTTCCTCATTTCACCTATAATTATAAAAGCGCTTTCAAATTAACTGAATAAACTAATTAAAGAATAAGATGTACAAACTAAAGAAAAAAAGAGATATATGTTCATATACAAACACATATCTCTTTTCATTACCACGAAATATCGCTAGGACTGACTATTTCAAAATATCGTCCATTACCAAATTCATCATTAATATGCTTATCCATTTCTTCAGTTGGAAGATCCATTTGGAATTGATTTCTTTCAATCAAATCCGCCACAGTCCTAATTCTCTGTAGCATCCCGCCAAAGCGAATATCCAAGATCTCTGATCCATTAGGCTTATTTTCATTAAACCAAAGATGCATTCTCTGATCTGCCAGATCTTGTAACTCAGCACGATAGTCTGACAGCTCACCTAAAGAATATTTCTTGTTAACTAGGTCATTCATCAAATGGGCTTTCTTGCTCAAAACTAATGCAAGTTGAATATAATAATTAAACAACAAGCCAGAATATTCTGATGGCACCACATCGGATAATTTTTGTGTTAATTCATGATAATATTCACTGAAATCTCCATGCTTCAAATTCTGATAATAACGTGGTTGCATCAAATCATCATATAACAATAATTTACTTGGAATCATATCTTTTTCGTTAGTAATTGAACGAGGATTATCAAACTGATCCAATAACATATAACTTGTAAAATCTTCATCTTGCATCAATTTAAAATTATTTGCAAACTCTCTTTGCTCAGGTTGATCCTCATATTGATAATCTGAAAATACCTGCCAACCTAAGTATGAAGCCGCAAATGGTGTTTCTGCTCCATCATCTCGCCAAGCAGTAGTTGCAATTTTTCTAATCTTTGCTTTTTTAGCTGCTATCATTCCTGCTTTAATAGTAGCAAGCATCTTACTTTGATTAGGTGCAAGTCGACCCCAAGTCCAAATCCCCATGGCAAAATAGACATTGTCTGTTAATTCAAAATGTTTCTTCATTACTGGCAAATAATGATTTTCATCAGTTGAGTAATAATCCCAATAAACTTGGCCAATTTGAGGATCAACCTTAAATTCTTTTAAATTTGCTTGCGGATCATACATCATATGGGTAGGACTACCGATCTCAAACCACATGTCACTCCACATCATCGGCTTTAGATTAAGTTCTTTGCATAATTCAAAAACCATTTCAACATGTTGCTTCATTAATCCATATTGATCTATTGTTCCGTGATCAAAGAAGTATCTTCCTAAACCTAAATTATGTGCTTCATCCATTCCAAGATGAATTTTATTAGTTAAAAATGGTTTAGTAGCTGCAATTAATTCTCTTTTAACAAATTCGCGTGTTTTACGTTTACCAACGTATAAATTATCGGTAGTGTCTGCAATATCATTAAAATGTTCCCATTTAAATACATTTTTCAAATGAGCCAATGCCTGAATTGCAGGCACTAAAGCTACACCTAGCTTATCTGCATAAACGGCTAACTCGTGTAATTCAGCTTGCGAATAACGTCCACGTTGCATCCCAAAATAAGGTTCCTCTGGGATTTCAAACTCATCTTCCAAATAAAGCCAAATTTCAGTGTAGCCTAAACCTGCCAAACGACAAATTTGTTGTTTAAAATAATTAACCGATAAAACTGCATTTCTTGCTAAGTCAACCATTCCAATTAACTCATCAAAATGTGACGAATATGTACACTGTTGGTCAACATCATTCTTAATCAGACCTAATGCATAATTATATGCACGCAACAAATCATTTTTAGTTGCACTAGCAATCTCAATTACCTTTCCATGTTTATTAACTGAATAGCCTGATTCTTTTTTAGTAAATGAAAACTCATAATTTTGAGTTGAAACCTTGCGATATTTTTCTAATTCAGCAAATGCAAATTTTTTATCCATAATTATTGCCTTCTTTTTATGTTAAAAATTTTTATAATTAACTATGAGAACTTAATTTAAACTTTTTGTTTAACAAAGGATGTGTTTTATTATGAAATTAACTAGTAACGCTCTTTTAACTATTAGTATTATTCTCCTCTCTTCTCTTACTGCATGCAGTCAAAATACTACGCCTTCTACCTCTACCAAGTGGGACGCATCTCCTGTTATTCAAGAAATGAATAAACAAGCTTTTATTGATCATCCAGAGCAATGGAAAGAAATTACTCAAAAATATAATTATGGTAAGAAAATTCATTCCCTAAAAATATTAAACCAAGTCTTATACACTGGTAATAAGCATGCTTCTGCTGTTAATTCTATGAATGACTTTGAAAACATACATTATCCCAAATTAACTTCTCAAGATAACCTCAAAATAATTAATATTCCTAGTTTTTATAGTTTAAATTCCACCGCTCGAAATAAATATGTTGCGGTACTTAAATCTAAAATAAAACAGATTTCTCAAAAACAACCGCTTATCTTAAACTTTTCAAACAATCTAGGTGGAGATTATAGAGTTATGATTGCAGGCTTGTCTAATTTTATTCCTAACGGTAAGGTATTATCAGAAATCACCAAGACAGGCAAAGTCACTAATATTACACTGAATTCGAATACAATTAAACAAAATAATCGCACTGTTTCATCATTAAGTTCACATCATTTAACTAAACGTAAAGTTTTTGTTATTACTAATGAAAATACTGCCAGTGCAGCTGAATACACCATAATTGCTTTAACTAGAAATCCCAACGTAAAAACAATTGGTTATCCTACTGCTGGATGTACAACGGGAACAACCGGGTTCAAATTTGGTCCTTCTAAAAAATACATTGCATTAATTCCTAATTCTAAGATTGTCGCCCCACATTCAATAAACGGACGAAAAGTTTTTTGTAATGATCCCATTACTCCAGATATTCAAACTATCTATCGTCCAATCAATAACCCTATAAACAGTTCTAAAATATCGCAAACACCACTAGATAAAGACTTCGTGAAAGAATTGAAAAAAATGATTTAGTATAATACCTATCAATCTAACTCTCTCCACCATCATTTTGCAAAGTGTACAAATTATAGTAATAACCTTTTTGGGCGAGCAATTGCTCATGCGTACCTTTTTCAATAATCCTACCTTTATCCAACACAATTATCTGATCAGCATCAGCTATCGTTGATAAACGGTGCGCAATCGCTAAAGTTGTTCGTCCTTTACGTAGCCTCTTTAATCCTTGTTGGATCAAGGTTTCTGTTTCAGTATCAACATTAGCAGTTGCTTCATCCAATACTAAAATTTTAGGGTCAGTGACCAACGTTCGTGCAAAAGAGATCAATTGTCTTTCACCTTGGCTTAATTCAGTACCGCCTTCAATTACTTTGGCATGATATTGACCCGGCATTTTTTCAATAAATTGATCAGCTTGTACTTCCTTAGCTGCTGTTTTTATTTGCTGATCAGTAATTTTGTGATTATAAAGTCTAATGTTAGAACTTATATCACCATAAAACATAAAAGGCTCTTGTAAAACTAATCCTAATTTTTTACGCAATTCTTCTTTAGGATATTTCCTAATATCAACCCCATCGATTAATATTTTTCCTTGATAAAATTCATAAAAACGCATCATAACATTAATAATTGAACTTTTACCTGATCCTGTATGGCCAACTATACCAAGGGTTTCACCTGGATTTACTGTAAAACTAATATCATGTAATATTTCATGTTTTCCATCATATGAGAAATTAACATGTTTAAATTCAATTTTTCCTTCTTTAATTTTTAATCCTTGAACTGCATTTTGCTTTGGTTCATATTCAGTATTATCCAAAATGCGAAATATTCTTTTACCAGCTACTATCCCATCTTGGAATAATGTCATTTGATCCATCATCGTAGCTATTGGATTAAAAAGCTGAGAAATATATTGAGAAAATGCATATACAACACCAGCTGGGACAAAAACATCATGAAGAGGAAAACCAAAATACATTAATGAAACTGCTAATGCTAAAGAATACAGTAAACTAGTAAGTGGCGACAATAATAAGGAATTCATCTGAATCATGTTCAATCGAACATTTTGTAATCCACCATTTTCACCTTCAAAAAGATTAGTCATCCTCTCTTCTTGTTTAAATTGCTGAATTACAGAAACACCTTCAATTGATTCATTTAAATTGGTGTTAATTCGACTCAATCGTTCACGAAAATCACGATATAGCTTAGAACTTTGAAGAGAATAAACATACATGATTAATAACATGATTGGCAGAAAAACTAACATTAATAATCCCGCTATTTTATTAGTCATAAACATTGCAATCAATGCCGTTATAATCGAGAAAATCGCCATTAAAGTGCTATTGACTACTGTTAAAAAGCTACTCAAAGTCATCGTATCATTTGTTACTCTTGAAACAATTGAACCAGCGGGTGTTTGATCAAAATAACGCATCCCTAACCTGTGCAATTTCCGATACAATACTTTTCTTACTTTCTCTAAGGTATACTCAGCTCCTACAGCATAATAATATTCATAAACAAATTGCAGTATAGCTTTTATAATCGACACTAAAGCATACAACAATCCTGCAAATAAAATAATTTGAGTAGTTGCACTTTGATTAAGCAAAAAATGATCTAAAAAGTACTGCAATCCATATGGCAACAACATATTAATTGCACTTACTAAGAACGCACCAATAATCGCTACAATAATTTGAACTTTATAATACATGAAGAAACTGAACAAGCGCTTAATAATTTGCCACTGTTCTTTCATGGGGATATTTTTCGCCCAAATAGATTGATTACTTTTTTCATCCATTACTACTCACCCACCTTATCTTCTAATTCTTGTCGGCGCCACATCTCTGCATACCAGCCATCTTGCTTTAATAGCTGTTGATGGGTTCCTCGTTCAATAACATGACCATTTTTAAGAACCAAAATAAGATCTGCGTTCATGACTGAAGTCAAACGGTGAGCTGCGATAATAGTTGTTTTATTTCTCCTTTCTTGTTTTAAGGAACTTAAAATTGTTGTTTCGGTTTTAGCATCCACTGCTGACAGGGCATCGTCCATAATTAAAATTTGACTATGTTTAAGCAAGGCACGTGCTATTGAAATACGTTGACGCTGCCCACCAGAAAGTGAAATTCCATTTTCACCTACTAGTGTGTTATAAGCTAAAGGCATTTGAAGAATATCATTATGCAAATCACTCTTTTTGGCCGCCTCAATAATCTGATTTTCTCCAGCATCTCCTTGAGAAAAAGCAATATTTTTCTGAATACTGGTTGAAAACAAATAATTATTTTGCGGAACATAGGCTATACTACGCAACAACACATTTAATGGAATAGTTCGAATATCGTGTCCATTTAATAAAATTTTTCCTTGATAATCATCAAATTCTCTTAAAAGCAGTTGAATGATAGTTGTTTTGCCTGAGCCAACCTTTCCAACTAATCCTAAAGTTTGACCGGGTTTTAAAGTAAATTGAATGTTAGTCAAAACAGGAATCTCTTTTTCATCAGGATAAGCAAATTCCTTTACGTTATATTGCAAATCACCATCAATGTCTTTTGAAGTCAATTTTTCATCTGCATGGGCATCAGTAATTAACGGCTTTTCATCTAACAACTTTTGGACTCGATCATAGCTTGCGCTACCCCTTTCCAAAATATTAAATAAATACCCAATAGCAAACATCGGCCAAACCATATTGCCAATATAAGCTATGAACGACACTAATTGTCCTATTGATAAAGTATTATTTTTAACTAACAGACCACCATAAATAATGGTGATCGCATATGTCATCCCTACAATGAAGGTACCTAACGGATCAAATAAACAATTCCACACAAAAACCTTTTTATTGATCTTAATGGTCTTATCTACCATCTGATCAAAAGAAGAAGTATCATTTTCACTCTCACCAAAGGTTTTCAAAACCTTAATACCTGAAACTGATTCTTGCGTCTTATTATTCAATTTCGAAAAAGCTGCTTGAGATTTATCAAAAGCATCATGCAAACGTGTTCCTAATCTTTTGGCACCATAAGCTAGAAATGGGAACGGGACTAACGCCACAATGGTTAAACGAAAATCAATAAAACAAATCATTGCTATAATTGTAGAAATTCCAATTACTAATGCATCAACCAAAGTAAGAATGCCATCACCTGCAACATTCTGAATAGCTGAAACATCATTAGTTGCATGTGCCATTAAATCACCGGTACGATGTCGCTGATAAAAAGTTCGATCCATAATCATAAAATGATGATAAAGTTTAGAACGCATTTGCTTTTCTAATTCGGCTGCACCACCCCAAATTTGTTTACGCCAAAAGTAACGCAAAATATAAATCACAATCGCTGTAGCAATTACCGCCAAGATTAGTAATCCGTATTGACTCCAAGTAATATGGTTTTTATCTAATTCATCAGCCATTACACCTAGCACACGGGGAGGGATTAAGTTGGCTAATGATGTCATTGCTAATAGGGTAATACCAATGACATATCTTTTTTTCTCTTTTTTAAAGAACCAACTTAATTTCTTGAAGATATCCATATTTCTACCTCAAAGATAAGAGTATCCTCTTTATGTTTTAATCAAATTCATAGGTTCTAATTTCAGCTGGTTGAAGATCAGAAGTAACTTTCCTGGTCATTTTTTCACCCAACAAGTTCACAATTGCCGTAGCCTGTTTACCAAACAGTTTTACTTCAAGGGGCTGAATCTTGTTGGTCAAATTATAGCCACGTACTAATATTTTTCCTTCAGGTGTTACATAAGTAGCAGTAACTTGAAAAGCAGGATTATTAATAGATAAGAACTGCTCATTAATCTTATACTCACCAGTATGATGCCCAAACTGACTAGCAATTAATTCAATCTGATTTGCTTTAGTAGTTTGATATGCCGCTACTTGTTCTTTTTCAGATGCATCAGTTAATTGGACAGATAATTCAGCATGAAACTTACCCTGACATTGAGAATCTTTAGTTGGAAAATAACCCCAATCACCTAATTCTCCAATACAACGCAAGAGTGTAATTGCTAATTTAGAACCATCTGAGTTAGTTTCATATTCATTTAATCCATAATTGCCAACAACAATCCCTCGTTCAGTATTGTGCAAAGAAACAAAGGCTTGTTCATGTTGTGGATTTTCAGGGTTCTTCCAGTTTTTGCTTACTTTATTATTTCTTGTTACCACTTCAAAAATTGAATCACTATCATTAGTTGCTACTTGCATTCCCGTATCAAAAACAGCTTGCAAACGATGATCTTTAATTTCATTATTACCTGCAATTTTGATTTCTACATGATGCCATTGATTCATTAAAACCAGTTCAACTCTTACCTTAAATTCATGCAGCATACTGGACCTTGCAGCTGTACGATGAGTAATATCAATTACCTGCTTCTCTTCCCGCTTCAGTTTGTCATCTGCAGAAATTGGCAGCATCATAGTTTGAGTAAAACTTAATTTTTGTCCATCAATCAGATCTTTCTTAACTAAATCATGAATTTCACTATCAAATACTATTTCTTGATTATCTGCTGATTGACGATAAATGTATTCATTTCCAATATCTCCAGTATCAACTAAATTCATTACAGTACCTAGTTTTCCAAAGTGATCATAAACTCTTAATTGACCATTTTTAGTAACTTCAATCTTAATATTTGTATTTTTTAATTGATGCTCATTTTGAACGACAGCTGATTTACAACTTTGATCTTCTTCAGCATCATTCAAATAAAATGTTGTCCATGAAAATGGTGGTAACGTGGGAGTAAACGTAATCTGAACATAAGCAGCCATATATGGAACTCTAAATGCTCTTTCTGGCAAATCATAACCAAATTGAACATATTTCTTTTCAACGCGATATGATACTGGCTGCTTCTGCCCATCATAAACACTATAATTTGGATGTTTCTGCAGATATTCTTCACATTCCTGATATGCTTTTTGTGGTGTAGTACCTGCAAACAAACAACGATGTACTTCCAGAGTAACCGTCTTTTCTTCAGTTTTCTCAATTTCAGATGAGTTAATTACTATAAACGGATAACTATCTTCGGGCAAAGAAGAAGTGTTAATTTTCTCAGTAAAATTATTCAAAGCCGATTCACATAAAGACTTACCTACTTGTTCCACCTTAGCAAAACGATTCATCATTCCTTGATGGACGCTGTCAACACTGCAGCCAGTAATAGAGTCATGCGGATTATTTCTCAACAATTCTTCCCAAGCATACTCAAGCTTATCTTGATCAGAATCAGAAATTTTTTTATTTAATAAGAAGATAGGTTCAACTTTATTTTCTAGTAGCCGTTCCATCTTGGTATTAGTTTGTTTTAGATAAATACGACTAGAAGCAGTATTTGCTAAAGTATACCAACCATCCGTATCTTGCGATGTTAACTCTCCTTTAACTGTTGATAAATCTTTAGGCAAATCTTTCTTTAGTTGCTTAATATAATCTTCAAAATTTGAATGAATAAACTCATAATCTGGAAAAAGTTCGTTAGCAACCTTAATTGCTTTAGTCACGTCCATCTGTGGTGGTTGATGATCCACACCATTCATAAATAAAAGATCTGGTGTCGAGGCAAATTTTTCAGCATCTGCTAACTTCTGTGTCCAGTATTTCTTAGCTTCATCTCGGTCAACAGGAATTTCATTACCATTGGAATACCAATTAGCAAATAAAATTGCTAATACCTTATCTTTATCTGGAGATTGCCACCACATTTCAGAATAAGTCGAATCGAAGTCGCCTTGACCAATCTGATTATTAAACCCTGTTGGAGTCACCCCACGACCAAAAGCAACAGTATCAAAGCCCGACAATTTCATAATTTGTGGAGCTTGTCCCATATTGCCAAAAGTATCAGGGAAATAACCAACAGGAACCCGATCATGACCATATCGTAAAGCCTTTTTTCGTCCAATTAACATATTTCTTACATTGGATTCAGGACTAATCAAAAAATCGTCTTGCAAAATATAAAAAGGACCAACTCTCAGTTTCCCTTCTTTAATATATTTCATTACTTCATCACGTTTTTCAGGTCGTACTGACAAATAATCATCAATGATTATATCTTGCCCATCAAGATGGAAACTGTCGTAATTTGGATCATGTTTGAACAAATATAACAAATCATCCATCAAATTAATCAGTCGCATATGATGTTCTTCAAAACTCATATACCATTCTCTGTCCCAATGACTGTGTGAAATAATAAATACCTTTTTCTTTGTCATAGTTTTAACCTCTACTTTTCAACCCTTAAATCAAAGTAATCTAAAACTAATTCACAAAACATCATATTAGCCCATGAAAACCACGGTCTGGTAAACTTAGTTGGATCATTAGGATCAAAGCCTTCATGCATCATGTTTGTATCTCCTGTAGTAGCAACTAATGTATCCAAAATTTGTTCTTTATATTTTTTATCTGAATTAGTTAATCCTTCCATTGCTAAAGCAATTGGCCAAATATAACCTGCTGGTGTATGTGGCGAACCTATCCCTTTAGCGTATTTTCCTTCGTAATAATATTTATTTTGTTTACTCAAAACAGCATTACGCGTATTTTGATATAAAGGATCATCTGCTGCAATTAATCCCAAGTAAGGCAAACTAATTAGATCTGGAACATTTGCATCATCCATAAATAATTTATGACCTAAGCCATCAACTTCAAAAGCAAATATTTTATTACCAGATTGATCTGTCATCACACCATACTTTTGAATCCCATTCCATATTTCATTCGCTAATATACTGCACTTTGCTGCAAAATCTGAATCACGAAGTACTTTTTGATAAATTTGAGCCAGTTGCAATAATACACCATGAGCAAACATATTCTCTGGAATCGAATAATTATAAACACATGCATCATCACTTGGTCGAAAGCCGCACCATGTCATTCCTGTATAGCCAACATCACCACCACGGCCATGATTAATTAATGTATCTTCTGGTCGATCAACAAAACGCTCAAATGTATACGGCGAATCTACATGATTTTGTTCAACTTTCAGTGTATTTACTGCTTTATGCGTTGCTGCAATAAATTCATTATTAAAAATAGAAGTATCATCAGTATTTTTCCAATAAAGATAAGCTAAATTTATAGGATAACACAGTGAATCGATTTCATACTTTCTTTCCCAAATCCATGGTCCCATCTTAGTTTGATCATCTTGATGGCCTTTATGATTTGCAGTTTGATTAAAAGCGTTGGCATACGGATCAAGACTCATATTGAAAAATTGTCGTTGTAAAACCTTCTTTAATAAATTTGCAGTTTCAGGATCATTTTTTGCTGCAATCAAATAGGGTCTCATTTGCGCGGTTGAATCCCTCTGCCACATTGCGGGAATATCTCCTGTTAGTACAAAAATTCCATGTTCATCTTCAACTAACGCATTTTTTATTGTGTCGGAAAAAGTTAATTCAAAAACCTTACCACATTTTTCATGTTTAATACATAAGCTTTTAACCTGATCAGTTAATTCATTAATACCCTTTGGAATTACCTTCATTTTCTTTCACTCTTTCTTGGTATCTTTTACTACTTGAAATATATCATTTATTCTGCTTAAATTGTCACTGAAAGCGGAAACAGTACTGAAAAGTCGGTATTTATAGATATACCAAGTGAGATGACTCAATGAAATATATTGAAATTTATAATGATCTAAAAAGAGCAATTCTCCGCCGAGAAATTGCTCCTAATACGTTAGTTCCTAGTGAAAAAGCATTAACAATTAAATATCACGTAAGCCGGATTACAGCTAAACATGCTTTAAACGCTTTAACCGAAGACGGCCTAATTTACCGTATCCAAGGAAAAGGTAGCTTTGTCAAAGAACATGGAACACTAAAATCTCACCAAATTTTATTAGTTCTTCCCTTTTCTGGGAATTCGGATTTAGGCAACTATGTTTCAGGCATTCAAAGTGTACTCAACGATACAACTTGGAAATTACTCTCAATTACTAATAAAGAATTTTTTGATCTATCTTTGGATCAACTAAAAGAAAATTATGCAGGTATCATTTACTACCCACAAAATTTAGCAAAGGAAATGTCCTTACTACTAAATATTTATTTGCATGATTTTCCTCTAGTTCTACTTGACCAAACTATTCCCGGCGCAATTATTCCTAGCGCAATTAGTGATAATGTCGGAGGAGGATACCTAGCATGTCAGCACCTAATCAAACAAAAATATCAAAAAATAGCTTTTTATAGTAATACTAATTTTACAAATGATCTCAGTGGATCCGTAGCAGAAAGATTTTTAGGATATGTTAAAGCACTCAGAAAAAGTAACATTACTGGATTTAATCCACTAGAATTAACCGAAACACTGCGCCAATTAAGTCTTGATAAATTATCTGATTATCTTAAAAAGCAAAAGATTGACGCCGTTATTGCAGAAAACGATATTTTAGCTTTTAAGTTATTAGATCTTTTTCAAAAAAATAATATTAATGTACCCCAGGACTTAGCAATAATCGGCTTTGATAATCTCCCCATTACCAACTTAACTAATCCAAAACTTAGCAGTATTGGACAAGATTTTAATCAATTAGGAGCCAGCGCAATTAATCTGTTATTAAGACAAATCAACGATCCAAAACTGGAATTCAATAAGCAAATCATCGTCCCAGTTAAGTTAATAACTCGTGCTTCAACTAAAGGAGAAAATTAATTATGGATATTACACAAATTGACACTCGAATTGGCAGTAAAAGTGATTATTATTTTTCACATGGTAATACCCTACCTTTGACAGGTACACCATTTGCAATGAATTATCTCAGCGTACAAACTAATCAAGACAACAGCTGGTGGTTCAATCCTGATGAATACACTTTTAAAGGTATTCGTCTAACTCATCAACCCAGTCCTTGGATTGGTGATTTTCAACATTTTTTATTTAAAATCAAAACTCGTGCAAATTTTGATGATCTTGATGACTACAATCGTGATCATTCCCTTTTTAGACCAGACTATCTAGCCATTGAAAATATTTCTCAACAAGTCAGAATCATAGCCACTAGTAATAAATTTGGTGGTGCATTAAAGTTTATTAATTATTCCAATCGACCTGCATCCCTTGTTTTATCAGGAGAAAAACTAACCAAAGTAGCATTTTCTGATTCAATTTATATTTTAAAATTACAAAACTTCTCTGCCTGCGAAGATCCTAACTTTACAATGTGGCTTGCAATTAAAGCAAATAATCTAAAATTTGAAAAGGAAATTAATCATCAAAAAGACACCAATTTTATTTTTAATATTGCAGACGATGATGAATTAATTTTTGCTACTAGCTTTATTAGTGCCGACCAGGCTGCATACAATTTATCTAATTTACATTCCTTTACTCAAATCCACCAAGATTCTGTTAATTCCTGGAATAAAATTTTTAATTTAATTGAAATTCAAGACTACAAAAAAGAACAAATTCTAACTTTTTATGAAAATCTTTATCGTACTTTTCTGTATCCAATGCAGTTTTACGAAGTATCCCCTGAAGGTAAAACAATTCACTACAGTACAGTTCAAAAGAAAATTCTTCCAGGCAAAATGTTTACTAATGTTGGTTTTTGGGATGTCTATCGTACCAGTTTCCCGCTCTATTCCTTACTCTGCCCACAAAAATATACAGAATTCTTAGAGGGCTTTTTTAACAATTATCAAGAAACTGGCTATCTTCCACGTTGGTTATCGCCCGATGAACGAGGGATGATGCCAGGCACAATGCTCGACGTTATTGTTGCAGATGCAGCTACTAAAGGACTTGTCAAAGATGAGTTACCACAATACTTTAAAGCGATGATAAAAGGCGCAGAAACTTCTAGTAACGATTCTAAATATGGACGCGAAGGACTAGAAGAATATAAAACTTTAGGCTATGTTTCAAATTATTACCCTGAAAGTGTTAATAAAACTTTAGATTATGCCTACTCAGATTGGGCAATTAGTGTTGTAGCTAAAATACTACACAAAGCACAATCTGAAGCTTACTATGCTAAACGTAGTTTAAATTATCAAAATTTATTTAATAAAGATATTGGTTTAATGGTTCCCAAAACTAAACAAGGTAATTTTATAAATAATTTCGATGATCACGACTGGGGAAAAGGCTTTACTGAAGGTTCTTCTTGGCAAAACAGTTTTAATGTTTTTCAAGATATACCAGGCTTAATTAAATTATATGGTTCAAAGCAAAAATTTTTAGCTAAACTTGTTGAACTAGTAAATCAGTCTCCGTTATACAACATTGGAAGTTACGGTCAAGTTATTCATGAAATGCGCGAAATGGCTGCACAGCCTTTTGGACAACTGGCTATTTCAAATCAACCTAGTTTTCATATTCCTTACCTATTTGCTTTAGCTGGTAAGCCACATTATACTGAACTAATAATAAAGCAAATGCTATCAGCCTTTAACTCGTCAGCTGAAGGCTATCCTGGTGATGAAGATAATGGTTCTATGAGTTCTTGGTATCTTTGGTCAGCGCTAGGATTATATCCTGAAGCTGCCGGTAAAAGTAGTTATGTTTTTGGTATTCCATTATTTGATTTAGTTACTATCAAGCTAGAAAATGGAAAACAACTAAGCTTATCGACCGAAAACAATCAAGATACAAATCTATTTGTCTCTGATAGAAATTTCAATGGAAAAAAGTGTAACCAAACCATCTCACATCAAGCTTTATTAAACGGTGGTAATCTTAGAGTACAATTATCATTACTGCCTCAATAATTTCTTTAAGAAAGAAAAATACCATCTTAGCACTGTATTGTTAAGATGGTATTTTAATGTTTATTTAGAACTATATTGATCATGAAATAATTTCAAATGGCTACCTACTCTTACAAGTAATAACTTTCTTACCACTATTTTGCAGTTTATAAATTACTACATCATTTTTGTCATCAGGTTTCTCGCCTTTTTCAGGATCTCGCACGTGAAAGTCATTATACCCAGAATACAGTCTTTGCAATGGGTGATCTTTATACTCATCTGGTAACAATTCATAATCTAGCAAAATATCTACAGCAGCTTTGACATCAGTAATGATAGTTCTACCTACTTTAGATAAGAATTTTAAATCTTTTTTGCAGGCTTCTTCATAACGCAACTCTCTTCTTTTCATCACAAAAACTGGTTCCAGAATTCATCTTCATCCTTTACATCATGAATAGAAGATGGCAACAATCCTCTCCCTTCAAGTTTTTCTTGGGCAACAGTATATTTCAATGAATCTGGATTAGAATTAGTGATAATCCTAATTAGCTCCCAATCTTCATCATTAAATTTATCCAGATAGGCTTCTCTAATGTTTTGTTATCTCTGTGCTTTGATCAGCAACTTGCCAAGGCATCTCATTATAAGTGTGACTAACTAATTCCGAATCATTTGTATTATGATAAGTTACACAAATTTTATTCGATAATGCTGCGATAGAAGGAATATTTTGAATTTTAGCAAAATCATTACGATCTTTTTGGCTAATGGTCCCCACAATCTCTCTATGTCCATTGTATCTTCCATGAACTGCTGCCACAACTGGGCCATATTTCCAAGCCTTAATGGGGTCACTAAATAAAGGCTCTTGTCTTACTACCAAACTAGCCGCTTGCATATAGTATAGTAACTTCATAGTTCTAAGTTGTGTGAGTTCTCTATGCGACTTACCCTGTTTTAAATCATCATAATTCTTCACTCTTAACCAATTCACTATTTCAAAGACATCTAACATAGCCGTCACCTCATTTCTTTATGATATAAAATTATGTCAGAAAATACGTTCTAAAAGCAATGAATTTTATATGTTATTTACTTCAAACAAAATATAACCTGCACGATCATAGCGATCACGCGTTTCTGATATTTCAAATGGTCTTCCATCTTTTAAATAAGCCAATTGATGCACCGCTAATATAGCATCATTGGGCTTACAATCTAAATAATCTTGATCATACGCATCAACTTTATCAGCAACAATAATTCGATTTGCCTTTCCTATTTCCAGGTGAAGTTCATTTCTAATGTAATCATAAATAGACTTATGCATTACATCGAGTGTAATTCCTGGAATCACTTTAACAGGCATAACAGTATATTCTAATTTCCCCGGTTTTCCATTAATCAAACGCTGACGAATAATATCATAGACATCCTCATTGGCATTTAATTTCAATTTTTCTCTTTCGTTACTATCAGGTTTTCTAATATCAAAAGAAATTATATGACTAGTGATTTTTCCTTTTCCCCTCATTGAGTAGTAAAAACCATCATGTTCTGCAGCTGATGTTTCTATCATTTCGGGAAATTGAGAACTTTTCTTTTTAATATAAATTCCACTCCCTTGCACTACTTTTAAAATATCTTTAGCCACCAGTACTTTTAAAGCACGTGAAATTACCACTCTACTCGTGCTATAACTT
>JAHLFT010000046.1 GCA_018883635.1 Candidatus Lactobacillus pullistercoris | reverse complement strand
TTTTTTATATAATTTTTGTTTCTTCTTAAGCCATTTTTACTTATAATACAAGTTGTTGGTTAGATACAGTTAGGGAAAGTTAAATGGGAAAAAAGCGGAAAAAAAGACGAAACTCAAAAAGTTTGGGAATTATTTTTAGAACATTTTTAATTTTATTTATTTTGTTGATAGTGTTTGTCTGTTTCAGATATTATCGCAGACAAGCTATCCAATCAGAACAAATTAGACAAGAACAACTTCAGCGCCGACAAGAGCAAGAAAAATTAATTCGTCAGCGTAAAGCTTTCATTAAAAAAATTGGACCAATAGCTAAACAGGTAGATAAGTCTTATGATTTACTTCCAAGTATTACTATTGCTCAAGCTTGTCTTGAAAGTAATTATGGTCAGAGTGATTTATCGCAGAAATACAATAATTTGTTTGGCGTAAAGGGAACGAATCCGAATACTTCAGCTATTTTGACAACCAAAGAATATGTCAAAGGTAAATGGATCAATGTCAAAGCTCGTTTTCAAATTTACGACTCATATGAAGCTTCTATTCGAGCGCATGCACGATTATTTCAAAATGGAACTTCATGGAATCATAAGCAATATCAACATGTTTTAGCTGCAAAAGATTATCGTAAACAAGCAAAAGCACTAGTAACAGATGGTTATGCGACTGATCCTAATTATGCAGATAAATTAATTAATTTGATTGAGCAATATGGCTTAGCAAAGTACGATCATTAATTCTTTAATAAGAGTTTGGAACATTTGTTTCAGGCTCTTTTTCTTTGCTATAATAGTAAGGCTGTGTTTTTCAATTATTTTTGTGAAGGGATTTATAATGAGCAAAGAATCAATTTTATCAGGGTTGAACCCACAACAAAAACAAGCTGTTGAAACTACTGAAGGACCACTTCTAGTTGTAGCTGGTGCTGGTTCAGGTAAAACGTCTGTTTTAACTCGTAGAATTGCGTACTTAGTTGAGGAAAATCAAGTTGCACCTTGGAATATTTTGGCAATAACCTTCACTAACAAAGCGGCGGCTGAGATGAGAGAACGTGAACAAAAACTCTTAGGGCCAGCTGCAGAAAGTATTTGGATGTCAACTTTCCATGCCCTTTGTGTGCGAATCTTAAGACGGGATGCAGATAAAATTAATTATAGCCACAATTTTTCAATTGCGGATTCAGCTGAACAATTAACTTTGGTGAAACACATTGAAAAAGATTTAAACATTAATCCGAAGATGTATGATCCGCGTAGTATTTTATCTGCTATTTCAAACGGTAAAAATGATTTATTAACACCTAAAGCATATGCTAGTGCTGCTTCTTCACCATTTGAAAAAGTGACGGCAAATGTTTATGAAGAATACCAAAAACGGTTGACGCGCGATCAAATTATGGATTTTGATGATTTGATCATGCAGACTCTTGTTTTGTTTAAAAAAGATAAAGCCACTCTTCATTATTACCAAAATAAATTCCGCTATATTTTGGTCGATGAATACCAGGACACCAATCAAGCCCAATACGAATTAACGCATGCTTTGGCTGCACAATATAAAAATATTTGTGTTGTTGGTGATGCGGACCAGTCAATCTATGGTTGGCGTGGTGCCAATATGGAAAATATTATGAATTTTGAAAGTGACTATAAAGAAGATAATGTTCAAACGGTTAAGCTAGAACAAAATTATCGTTCGACAGGTCATATTTTGTCTGCTGCTAACTCAGTGATTAAAAATAATCAAAATCGAAAAGCTAAAAATTTGTGGACTGATCAAGGCGAAGGACAAAAAGTTAACTATTATAAAGCTCAAAGCGGTGATGATGAAGCTCATTTTATAATTTCAAAAATTCAAGAGGAAGTTAAAGATAAAAAGAGAAACTATAAAGATTTTGCAGTTCTTTACCGGACTAACGCTCAATCACGTAGTGTCGAAGAAGCTTTTGTTAAATCAAATGTTCCTTACCAAATAGTTGGTGGTCATAAATTCTACGATCGTAAGGAAATAAAGGATATCATGAGCTATTTGAAGCTTGTTGCTAATCCTGCAGATACAATGAGCTTAACGCGAATTATTAATACGCCAAAGCGAGGTATTGGCGCTGCAACAATCGAAAAATTACAAGCTTTTGCAGATGAAAATAATTTTAATGTTTTAGAAGCGATGGATCAGGTTTCACTGTCAGCAATTTCAACGCGTGCAGCACAGAAATTGACAGATTTTGCTTCAAAATTACATGATGCCATTAATTTTGCAAAAGATCATACCGTTACTGGCCTAACTGAAAAGATTCTTGAAGATTTTGATTATGCTGATGCGTTAAAAGCGCAGCATAATATTGAGGCCGATACGAGATTAGAAAACTTAGATGAATTTTTATCAGTTACTAAACGCTTTGATGATAAATACGAACCAGAAGATGATGATTCTAATCGTTTAAGTGATTTTCTAGCTGAAGTTTCTCTTTTAAGTGATCAAGACGATCTGGATGATAATGATAATCAGGTTGCTTTAATGACACTTCATGCAGCTAAAGGCCTAGAATTTCCAGTTGTCTTCTTAATTGGGATGGAAGATGGCTTATTCCCACTTTCAAGATCGATGATGGATGAAAATCAACTTGAAGAAGAAAGAAGATTGGCCTATGTAGGTATTACTCGGGCTAAAAAAGAACTATATTTGACCAATGCATATTCAAGAATGATGTATGGTCGTTTCCAAAATAATCCACCATCAAGATTTTTAGATGAAATCGATGCTAAAGACCTGGAAGTTGAAAATCAAGCTGGTAATAGTCCCCAAATGGGAGCTGGGTTTAAAACACAGACTGCACCATTTGCTAGACGAGATGAACGTGCTCGTGCTCAAGTATATACACCAGCTAAAAAAGCTTCAGGAGCTGTTGGGGCTGAGAAAAAAGGTTGGAATGTCGGTGATCAAGTTGAACATAAGGCTTGGGGCCGCGGTGTTGTCATGAAGGTCAACGGTCGAGGTGAAGATATGGAGCTTGATATTGCTTTTGCTGATAAAGGAGTAAAGCGCCTTTTAGCTGCATTTGCTCCAATTAAAAAGATATAATGTATCTAAAAAGATTTATGAAGATTCAGGAGAAATAAAATGGCAGAATTAACTCTTGATGAAGCTCAAAAAGAAGTTCTTAGTTTACGAAAGAAACTTAATGATTGGGCTGATGCTTATTATTCAAAAGATGCACCAAAAGTTGAAGACTATGTTTATGATCAAGCATATAATCGATTGCTAAAATTGGAGAATGATTTTCCGCAGTTAGTGACTCCAGATTCAATTACTCAAAGAGTCGGCGGGCAAGTCGATACAGAGTTTACTAAAGTTGAACATGCTATTCCAATGCTATCGATGGGAGATGTCTTTTCTAAAGACGAATTAAAAGATTTTGATAAACGAATTCAAAGATTAGTCGGCCATCCGGTTGCCTATAATGTTGAATTGAAAATCGATGGTCTTTCATTATCGCTTGAATATCAAAATGGTCGATTGAAGCGTGCTTCTACACGTGGTAATGGTAGCGTCGGCGAAGATGTGACAGCAAATGCGCGTTATATCAGTGATATTCCGCAGACTTTACCAGAAAATCTCACCATTGAAGTGCGCGGCGAATGCTATATGGGTAAAGAGGCTTTTGCTAAGCTAAATAAAGAACGTGATGAAAATGGTCAAGAAGCTTTTGCTAATCCCCGTAACGCTGCAGCTGGCTCTTTAAGACAACTAGATGCTAAAATTACGAAAAAAAGAGATTTAAGCACATTTATTTATACTTGGGTAAATCCACCTGCAGAAATTACTAGTCAACACCAGGCAATTGAAAAAATGCATCGCTTGGGCTTTCATACAAATGAAACGGGAAGAAAGCTACATACATTAGATGAAATTTTTGCTTTTATCGATGAATACACTGCTAAAAGAAACAGTTTAAATTATGGAATTGATGGAATCGTTTTAAAAGTCGATGATTTAAGTATTCAAAGTGATTTAGGTAACACCGTTAAGGTTCCGCGGTGGGAAATTGCATATAAATTTCCACCAGAGGAACAAGAAACAATTGTAAGAGACATCGAATGGACAGTTGGCAGAACGGGAGTTGTGACTCCAACCGCAGTTATGGACCCTGTTCAACTGGCCGGCACAACCGTCTCAAGAGCGGTTCTTCATAATCCCGATTTGTTAAAGCAAAAAGACGTTAGAATTGGTGATACGGTTAAGCTCCATAAGGCGGGCGATATTATTCCAGAAATTTCTGAAGTAGTTTTAGCTAAAAGACCAGCTGATTCTGTACCTTATCAGATACCGACGACGTGTCCATCTTGTGGACAAAAATTGGTCCATCTTGAAGATGAAGTTGCTCTACGCTGTATTAATCCTTCATGTCCAGCTCAAGTTGAGGAAGGCATTACGCACTTTGCTTCTCGACCAGCGATGAATATTGCGGGTTTAGGTCCAAAAATTGTTAAGCAGTTAATTGCCCATGACTTGGTACATAGTGTAGCCGATTTATATCATTTGACTCCTGAAGATCTTGCTCAACTGGATCATTTTAAAGAAAAGTCTATTAATAATTTGCTTACTGCAATTGATAATTCTAAAAAGAATTCAGTTGAATTGTTGATAACAGGGTTGGGGATTGATCATGTCGGTTCTAAAGCTGCGAGATTAATTGCACAAAAGTTTAAAAATCTTACTAATATTATGCAAGCAGGCGTGCAAGATATCGCTGCAATCGCTACAATAGGATCAACGATTGCGGAATCTTTAACTACATATTTTTCACAACTGTCTGCCCAAAAATTAGTTGAGGAGCTAAAAGAAAGCGGCCTAAATATGGATTATTTAGGTCCCGATGAGACTCAAGAGGAAGAAATTCCTGATAATTTCTTTAAAGATAAGAAGGTTGTATTGACCGGAAAATTAGCGCATTATACTAGAAGTGAATTTACTAAACGGTTGCAATCTTTGGGTGCAAAAGTTACAAGTTCTGTTTCTAGTAAAACTAATTATGTAATTTATGGTACAGATGCAGGTTCTAAATTAAGTAAAGCCGAAAATTTAGGAGTTCCGACTTTAACTGAAGAAGAAGCAATCTCACAAATCAAATAAAGGAAAATCTAATTGTGAAAAAATATTTTCAAATTTTTGCCCTAGCTGGGGTAATGGTTACTTTAAGTGGTTGTGGAAATTTGAAAAACTCAAGTTTGGCTAATAATGCGACTACTACGAGTAATTCAAAGAAAAAGACAAATCAAACAACGAATACTAGTAAGAATGGTTATACAGTTTTATTAAAAAATGGGACTTATCAAATTAGTCCGATTTCTGGTTTAACAGCTACTGATAACGACAACTCAGTCGATACCCGTGAAATCGAAAGAGGATTAATTAATATTTCCAAAAATCAATTTTCACCAATCTCATATATTTTCCAAGAAGGGCAATATTTAAAGGCTTCAACTGTAACAGATTGGCTGGCAAGAAAGTCAAAAAATAATCCTTCTGGCTTGAACCCACCTGAAGGTGATAAGAAAAATTACAATCCTTATTACTTAGAGGAAATCATTGAGCAAGACTTTTTAACAGGAACAGCTACTAAAAATAGTCTTGGTGGAATGAGTCTTGGACTAGCAATGAACTCAGTTGATTATTACCAAAAGACTAAAAATGGTCCACAATATCAAATGAGTATTTCACGCGCGACACAGCGGAGTGAAGGAATGAAGATGGCTAATGAAATCATTAGTCGTTTACGTAAGAAAAAGACTCTAAAAAATATCCCAATTACGATTGGTTTATTTTCAAAAACTTCAAAAGATTCATTAGTTGGAGGAAGTTACTTTGCTTACGGGACAGCTAGCACTAATAGTAGTAAAATAACTAATTGGAAATCAATATCGGAAAAAACGCAAGTTTTACCGACTATTGGTAATGCAAAAGCTGTTAATAGTAATGACGCTTCAAGCTTTAATAGCTTTAAAACCTCAATTCAAAATTATTTCCCTAATATCAGTGGGGTGAGTGCAAGTTTACGTTATCGAGATGGTAAACTTACACAAGAAAATATTTCTATCACTACTCAATTTTACGGGTATGAACAAATCCAAAGTTTTACCCGTTTGGTTTTATCAGAAGCAAAGAAATATTTGAGAAATGATGCACCAATTGAAATAAAGATTGGTTCAGTTAATGAGGTTCAAGCATTAGTTGCTAAGGAAACAGCAGATAGTGATTACCAAGTCCATATTTATGGCGGCGAATAGGAGGCATTTGAGTGAAGATCACGGAAGATACGATTAAGCACGTTGCTACTCTTTCAAGACTTGAATTTAGTGACGATGAAATCGGTAAATTTACTGAACAAATGAGTTCAATAATTAATATGGCAAATCAATTACAAGAAGTTGATACAGAAGGCGTTGAAGAAACTGTACAAGTAGTAGATCGTGATACAGTTTTCAGAGAAGATAAGCCTGAACATTGGCAAGGTCAAAATAGAGATACTTTGATGAAGAATGTACCTGAAAAGGCAAATGGCTTTATTAAAGTTCCAGTTATTATTGAGAAGGACGATAACGAGTAATGAATTACTTAAACGAAACTATTGACGCATTAAATAAAAAACTTGCCAGTGGTGAAATTTCGGCTGATCAATTGGCAGCTGATACTGTTAAGAATATTAAAGATACTGACAAGAAACTAAATGCATGGATTACTGTTGATGAAGATGCTAAACCTGCAGAAAATCTTGATTTTTCAAAGAGCAAGTTAGCTGGTATTCCAATTGCAATTAAGGATAATATTGTTACTAATGGCATGAAGACTACAGCTGCTAGTCATATTTTGGATAACTTTATGCCAATGTATGATGCAACTGTTATTTCTAAGTTGAAGCAAGCTGGTGCTACCTTTGTTGGTAAAACTAATATGGATGAATTTGCCATGGGTTCTTCAACTGAACATTCATACTTTGGTGCAACTCATAACCCATGGAATTTAGATAAAGTTCCCGGTGGTTCATCAGGTGGTTCTGCAGCAGCTGTTGCCAGTGGTCAAGTTGTGGTTGCTCTGGGTTCAGATACTGGTGGTTCAATCAGACAACCTGCAGCTTTTAATGGTATTTTTGGAATTAAGCCAACTTATGGACGCGTATCACGTTGGGGTTTAATTGCCTTTGCTTCTTCACTTGATCAAATTGGTGTAATGAGTAAACGCGTTAAGGATTCTGCAGAGGTTCTTAACGTGATTGCAGGTGGCGACGAACATGATTCAACTGTTTCAACTCGTGAAGTACCTGACTTTACTAAATTTATTGGTCAAGACGTTAAAGGTTTACGCGTAGCCGTACCAAAAGAATACATGGCTGCAATTGATGGTAAAATGCGTGAAGTAATTCAAAAGCAAATTGATCTTTTGAAAGAAAATGGCGCAATTATCAATGAAGTATCATTACCTCATACTAAATACGTTGTACCAACTTACTACATTATTGCCTCAAGTGAAGCTTCTTCAAATCTTCAAAGATATGACGGTATTCGTTATGGCTACCGTGCTAAAGATACTAAGAATTTACTTGATGTTTATGTCAAATCACGTTCTGAAGGATTTGGTACTGAAGTTAAGCGCCGGATTATGCTTGGTTCATTTGCACTTTCCGCTGGTTCATATGATAAGTTCTTTAGACAAGCAGCTAAAGTAAGAACTTTGATTTGCAATGACTTTGATAAGATTTTTGAAGAAAATGATGTCATTGTTGGACCAACAACTACAGAACCTGCATTTGGTATAGGCGAAGAAGTTTCTGACCCAATTAAGATGTATAACAACGATATTTTAACTATTTCAGCCAATTTAGCAGGAGTTCCAGCAGCTAGTGTTCCAGCTGGTTTAGTTGATGGAATGCCAGTAGGTTTGCAAATCATGGCTAAGCGTTTTGATGAAGGTAATGTCTTCAAGACTGCTGACTTTATTGAACGCAATAATAAGTTTTATGAAAAAACACCAACTGGAATGGAGGATTAATTGAATGAATTTTAAATCGACTATCGGACTAGAAGTCCACTTCGAATTAAAGACTAAGAGTAAGATTTTCTCACCTTCACCAGTTTCATATGGTGCAAAGCCTAACACTGAAACTAATGTGATTGACTGGGCAATGCCAGGTGTCTTACCTATGGTCAATAAGAATGTTTATCGTTTAGGTATCATGGTTGCCATTGCAACCCACGCTCACATTTTGCCAACTACTCACTTCGACCGTAAGAACTACTTCTATCCTGATAACCCAAAGGCTTATCAAATTACTCAGTTCTTCCAACCACTCGCTCGCGATGGTTATATCGAAGTTGAAGTTCGTGGTAAGAAGAAGAGAATCGGTATCCACGAAATGCACATCGAAGAGGATGCCGGTAAGAACACTCACGGAACTAACGGTTTCTCATACGTTGACTTAAACCGTCAGGGTGTACCACTACTTGAAGTTGTTTCTGAACCTGACATGGAAGACCCAGAAGAAGCTTACGCTTACCTTGAAAAGCTGCGTAAGATTGTTCAATTTACTGGTGCTTCTGACGTTAAGATGGAAGAAGGTTCAATGCGTGTCGATACCAACATTTCTATCCGTCCTGCAGGTCAAAAGGAACTTGGTACTAAGGTCGAAATGAAGAACTTGAACTCATTTGACCACGTACGTCGTTCACTTGCCTATGAAGAAAAGCGTCAAGAGCAAGTATTGCTTGCTGGTGGTCATGTTCAACTTTCAACTCGTCGTTTTGACGAAGCAACTGGTAAAACTGTTTTGGAACGTGTTAAGGAAGGTGCTTCTGACTACCGTTACTTCCCAGAACCAGATATTGCTCCTGACCACATCAGTCAAGAATGGATTGATGAAATTGCTAAGGAATTACCAAAGGGGCCATTTGCTCGTTACGATGACTATGTCAACAAGTACGGCCTAAAGCCTTATGATGCAAATGTTTTGCTGCAAACTAAGGAAAGTTCAGATTTCTTTGATAGTGCAGTTGCAGCAGGTGCTGACCCAACTTTAGCAGCTAACTGGATGAACACTCAAGTAAATGGTTACTTGAACGATCACCGCGTAAGTTTGAATGATATTAAGCTTACTCCAGAACACTTAGCAGCAATGATCAAATTAATTAAAGATGGTACTATTTCATCTAAGATTGCTAAGAAGGTCTTTGCAGAAACAATCAAGAATGGTACTGATCCTAAGAAGTACGTTGAAGACAACGGAATGGTTCAATTATCAGATCTTTCAGTCTTGGAACCAATGGTTGCTAAAGTAGTTGATGATAACCCACAATCAGTTGAAGACTTTAAGAATGGTAAGGATCGTGCAATTGGCTTCTTAGTTGGCCAAATTATGAAGCAAACTCGTGGTAAGGCTAACCCTAAAGTTGTTAATAAACTTCTTAACCAAGAATTAGCAAAAAGATAATAGTAAGTATAAAAAGAATCAGGTATTATTTATGACTAGTAAAGCAAGATTAATTTATAATCCTGTATCCGGTCACGAGCAAATGCCCAAAAATGTGGCCGATATTTTGGATGTTCTTGAGCATGCTGGCTATGAAGCTAGTGCTTTTAGAACGACACCCGAAGCAATGAGTGCCCAAAATGAAGCTACTCGTGCAGCAAAAGACGGCTTTGATTTAATTGTTGCCGCAGGTGGAGATGGAACAATTAACGAAGTTGTTAATGGTATTGCAAATTTAGAGAATAGACCTAAGATGGCTATTATTCCAGCTGGGACTACTAATGACTATGCACGTGCATTGGGAATTCCTAGAGACAATATTTTAAACGCCGCTAAAGTCATTTTGAAAAATAAGACACGTAAGATGGATATTGGTAAGGCAACTTTTGATGATAAAGTCCAATATTTTGTCAATATTGCTGCAAGTGGATCCTTAACGGAATTGACGTACGGAGTACCTTCTGAAGTCAAGTCTGCACTTGGATATGCTGCTTATTTGATTAAGGGAGCTGAAATGCTACCGCATTTAACTTCTAATCAAATGCGTCTGACTTATGATGATGGCGTTTATGAAGGAAAGCTTTCTATGTTCTTACTAGGAATGACCAATTCAATTGGTGGTTTTGAACAAATAATGCCTGATGCACAATTAAGCGATGGCCTGTTTCAATTGATTGTCGTTAAGCCGGCTGATCCAGTTAATGTAATGAAGTTGATGGCATTGGCATTAAATGGTAAGCATGTCGACGATCCAAATATTATTTATACTAAGACTAAGAGTTTAAAGGCCGAATTAATCGGTAAAAGTAAGGATGAAGATCTGCCAGTTAATCTTGACGGTGAAATTGGTGGGTATTGTCCTGTAAGTTTTGATAACTTGCAACAACATATTGAATTTTATGTTGGTGGTTAAAGAGAATACAAAAACAGCTGGGAATTTTAATCCCAGCTGTTTTTGTTTTAACTTTGCTTAATTATCTGTTATCGCTCATTCCAAAAATTTGGAGTAAGAACATAAAGATATTAATAAAGTCTAAGTACATATTTAATGCACTCATAATTACTAAACCATTGTCTGATACTTGACCGCCGTATGTCATAAAGATCTTTTTAGCGTTTTGTGCATCGTAAGCAACTAATCCAGTAAAGATAATTACACCGATGAATGAAAAAATATAGGTGACGGCAGAACTTTTAAGGAAGAGGTTAACAACCCAAGCAACGATAAACCCGATTAAAGCTGCACCAAGATATGCTCCCCAATTAGATAAATCGCGTTTAGTCATGCTACCAAATAGTGCCATTCCGCCAAAGACTGCAGCTGCGGAAATAAATGCTAATGAAATTTTAGCAGCAGTGAAATATCCGGCAATAAAGGCAAATTCAAAGCCATAAATAGCTGAAAGAATGAATAGTAGAATAAATCCTAGTGTAGGGTTCATAGCAGCTTTAAAACTAATTCCTAAACAGAGAAAAATTGGAACAATCGCAATAATCCAGTATGCAGTTGAACTGATGCGAAGGGCATTTGAAGCTAATAGGTTAGTTGTAAAAAATGCCGTTACGGCAGAGATTAAAACTGCTAAAATCATTAAACTATATGTCTTAGTTAATAGTCTGTTAACAGTAGAAATATCTTGAACTTGACGACGTTCAGGATTGTTTGAAAAGTTATCCATAAATAAAAATCCTTTCTATAGATAGACATACCTATTTGTAACCTATCATAAAAATAGAAAGGACTAAAGTAAAATGTTTCTTTTTTAATTATTTATTAATCCGTTTTAAACCAATGCCCGTGATCGCACTTAAGATTGAAAAGACAGGTGAGAATAAACTAAAGAATGCAAATGGTAAAAATTGCAGAACAGGCACTCCCAAAGTTGCAGCAGCAAATGAACCGGCAACTCCCCAAGGAATAAGGTAGTTGATTACACTACCACCGTCTTCAAGAACACGAGACAGGGCTAAGGGTGCTAAGCCCATTTTATCGTAAGCTGGCTTAAATGCTCTACCAGGTAAAATTACTGAAAGGTATTGTTCACCAACGAAAAGGTTGATTGCAATTCCTGAGAAGATGGTTACGGTAATTAAGGAAGCTGGCTTATGCAAATGGCGTACTAAAGGATCCATTGCATGTTGAACAACTTTAAATTTCATAAGCATTCCGCCTAAAGACAGAGTTGAAATAATTAAGGCAACAGTTGCCATCATACTAGAAATACCACCACGCGTTAATAAGGTGTTGACAGAAGAATTGCTAGTTTTTGCAACAAAACCGTTCATAATTAAATTATTCAAAGTACTGACAGAAGTATGAGGCTTTTCGATAAAAATCATAATAATCGTGGCAGCAATATTAATGAATAATGTTGGAATTGCTGGAATTTTTTTCCAAGCACAAACTAGCATTAATAAAATAGGAACAATTGCCCACCAGGAAATTACAAAGTGACTTTGCAAGACCTGTGAAGTATGTTCGATCTTGCTAGCATCAATTTGCCCACTATTACCTAATATCCAAAAGAGTATGAAGGAAACAATCCAAGAAGGAATTGTGGACCACATCATATTTTTAATGTGAGCGAATAATTCACTTTCAGCAACTGCAGAAGAAAGGTTAGTTGAATCTGAAAGTGGGGACATTTTATCTCCGAAAACAGCTCCAGAAATAATTGCGCCAGCTACTAAAGCAGGATTTGCGTTCATACTTGCCCCAATCCCAAAAAGTGCAATTCCAACTGTAGAAATTGTGGTAAAACCTGATCCAATTGCAACTCCGACGATTGAACAAACGACGAAAACAGAAGGGATAAAAAAGCTTCCACTAATTAGGTGAAAACCTAAAACCATGATTGATGGAATAATCCCTGCTTGGATCCAAACTCCAATTAAGGCTCCGATTAAGATAAAAATAAAGATCGGGATAATGGCAACTTCGATCCCTTCTTTGATACCATCTTGAACATCAGCCCAAGACCATCCTCGTAATTTTGCCCAGAAGGTCATTAATAAAACAGTGAATAGCACCGGCACTTCCGGTGAAAGGCCGAATTTGATTACAGCTACGCCAAGAATAATAAGGAGTAGTAATAAGATAATTATTGATTCAGTAAAAGAAACTTCCTTCTTTTTCATATTTATTCCTCCAATAAAAAATCCCGTTGACTAATAAGTCAACGGGACGATGTAAACCGTGGTACCACCCAAGTTTATGAGCAAACCTCATTCTCTATCAGATGATAACGGCTCTGAATGTTTCCGAACAAAAAGATGCTACGATGTAATTCGTTAACTTTACCTGCCTGGTTTGCAGCATCCACCAGTTCTCTGAACACCGAGTAAAGCAACTACTTCACGTTTCTTGTTGAGCATTATGATAGCAAGCTTAAAAATTAATGTCAATAGTTTAATTTAAAAATACTTACAATTATTAAAAAGGAATAATTAATTGTTGCGGAGTTGATCAAAAGTCTTTAAGATTAATAGGTAATTTAAGTTAAGTGTTTGTAAAAAAGGACAAAAAATGCAAAAAAATCAAATTGTTGAATTAGAAATAACTGATTTATCATATGAAGCGATGGGTGTTGCGCATTATGAAGGATTAACGATTTTTGTTAATAATGCCTTACCTGGTGAAATTGTTAAGGCAAAAATTTTGAAGGTAAAGAAACGTTTTGCTTTTGCCAAAATTGAAAAAATTATCAAAGAAAGCCCAGATCGTGTAAGTGTTAAGTTAAATCAATGGGTACAAACAGGTCTTGCTTCACTTGCTCATATTAAATATGACAAGCAACTTGAATTTAAACGTAACCAAGTCATCAATTTACTTCATAAAGCGGGGTTAGATCAAATTAAGGTGGATGAAACTTTACCGAGTCCAGAAGAAATCGGTTATCGCAATAAGGCACAAGTACCTGTTCGCACTATTAATGGTCAGCTCGATATTGGCTTTTTCAGACGGCATTCACATGATTTAGTTCCGTTAACTAATTTCTTCACTACTGATCCAGAAATAGATCGGGTTTTAGTAGCCGTTCGCGATATTTTGCGCAAATATCGAGTTCCTGCTTATGATGAGATTCATAATAAAGGTGAAGTTCGATACCTTGATGTCCGTAGAAGTAAAGCTTCCGGTGACATAATGGTGATTTTGGTTTGTCTTCATAATGATTTCCCACAGCTTCCTAAGGTGGCTGCCGAAATTAGCAAAATCGATAAAGTAACTAGCATCATTTTGAATCATAATCCTAAGAAGACAAATGTTATTTTGGGTCGGAATGATTATGTTGTTTGGGGCGAAAATCAAATTTTGGATAAAATTGGCGATATCAAATTTAGAATTTCACCAAAGAGTTTCTTTCAAATTAACTCTTTGCAAACGACCCGTCTTTATAATTTAGCAATTAAAAAAGCTGATTTAAAAGCTGATGATGTTGTAATTGATGCTTATTCCGGAATCGGGACAATTGGTTTATCAGTAGCTAAACACGTCAAAGTCGTTCGCGGGATGGAAACAATCTCTGATGCTGTTAAAGATGCCAATGCAAATGCAAAATTGAATGGCATTACTAATGCTCAATACGTTACAGGAAAGGCTGAAGAAGTGATGCCACGTTGGGCTGAAGAAGGATTAAAGACAAACGTGATCTTTGTTGATCCTCCAAGAAAGGGGTTAACGCCTGAATTTATCGACGCAGCTGCAAAAACCAAACCGGAAAAAATTGTTTATATCTCATGTAATCCAGCAACTCAAGTACGTGATCTTCAATTATTTATGGAAAAGGGTTACCACTTTAATGAAATTACTCCAGTTGATATGTTCCCACAAACACCGCATGTTGAGAGTGTTACGGTCCTTGAACGTACAGAAAAATAACTGTAAAACCGCATTATGACGGCATTTGTTAGTGATTGAAAGTGTACTATTTCTGATTTTAATGATTGGAATTAGTACACTTTTTCTATTTGAAGCTGGCGGGTCGAGTGTTCTATGTCCTATTTCGATAGTCGAGAAGTATGCTAATGTCCAGTTTAGCAGGTCGTGTTGATTAGGGTAGTGAATATGTGTGTAAAAGTTGATATAAAGGCAGATACAGCTGATACGAAAATGAGCCAATTTAGTGCTGAGGGTTGAGTGGATGAATGTGATATTGCATTTCAACCATTTTGATTGAAAAATAGAAAATTTGTAGTACAGTAATGTTCTCGATACTGTGGCTTGACATATTAACTAAAATGGTTAATAATATTTACTAAAGATGTAAAATAAAAAGTGGTTGTTGGCGCAACCACTGAATAGAGAAGTACTAAAACTTCAACTAGCAATTTAAGTTTAGCATACTTCTCCATATTTGACATCAAATATTAATTTATAAGGAGACAATAAATGCTAAACTTAAAGAATGCTTATTTTACAGGCAAAGACGAATTCCCTGTATTACGGGCTCAAAGCAATGATTTTCAACGTCCTTTCCAAATGATTAGGTTTTCTGATCGTAAGGATGCTTCATTAAATGATGCCATTTGTTTTTACGAATGGGATCTTAGGTTTGAACGACAACTGGATGATCAACACCTTGGTAAGTTGATATTAGATTTTAAACGTGCTGGCTCAGTTGTTCAGCCCGATTATAGTATTTTTGCTGATGAACCATTAATTTTGCAAAAGATGGCCGTTTTTAATAAGAACAGGGTAGCTTGTGAATTACAGTCTTATGGAATAGAGATTATCCCCAATTTACGTTGGGGAGATAGAAGATCATTTGAATTTGCCTTTTCAGGTATTCCTAAACATCAAATATGTGCGGTTGGCACTTATGGTCAGATTCGTGATAAGGAAAGACGATACTTGTTTGAAGCAGGTTTAGAGCAGGCTTTAATTCAAGCAGAGCCAAAGCAGCTCCTTGTCTATGGAAGTATGCCAGATTCAATTTTTAGGTCATATAAGGGGTCGGTTGATTTCCATCAGTATGATAATTGGCAAATCCATGCCTTTGATAAGAAGGTGGTCTAATGGGATCTGGATACAATGGCTACGGTCATACTGAAGGTGCTAAAAACAGATTTAAACCACAAGAGCTTATGGAGCAGTTAAAACATAGTGGGGTTAAATATACTGAAAAGGATGTTGTTCTAGTGACGAAAAATTATGATAATAAACTACTTTGGCTAGAGAAAGGAAATGAACAATCTGGACTAAAGCACATCATGGACGGGCATAAAAACAACTTTAAAGGTATAAATGTTCCAGCATTGATTAAAACACTTGCCAAGCAAAAGCCCATCAGTCACTATGAAAAGAATGAAGGTAAACAGCTTAGTGATGTCTATATCTACAAAAAGAATGGGAAAACCTGTCTTTTGGCTTATGGAGATAATGGGTACATTGTGACATTCTATAGAATTAGTGGAGGCAAATATGTATAAGGTTGAAGAAATTATTCCATATGAGTTTACAAGAAATATTGTTCTTCAGGACAAGGAACATAAGCAGATTAAAGTATTCGATGATTCAGATCTTTTGGGAAATAACGATTTTAAATTTCTGAAGATTGGACATTCATATAGTTGCAAAATTGGAATTTTAGGTGATATAGGTAAATCTGGTAAATTATTTATTGTTAATGGACATGAGAAAATAGGAACAACAAATTTTATCAAATTGTGTGATGATGAACAACGCATATTTTATCTAGAACCTGATGCAAACATTCCTAACAATTTGAAAAATAATGTAAAAATAGATATTGAGCGTTATGATTTGTTACAAGTGGATAATGTTGTTCATGGTAGATATAGATGATTAAACAGTGGGGGAATTATTATGGCGACAACGGCATTAGGAAAATTTTTAAGGAAAATAAGGGTAGATCGTGATGAACGATTATATGATATGGCAAAACATTTAGGAGTTAGTCCGGCTTTCCTTTCTGGCGTTGAAAATGGCCATAAGAAGGCATCTACAACCTTAATTGACAACATTATTGATGTATATAACTTAGATGTTGACCAGCAAGAGCGATTAAAAGATGCACTAAGTATAAGCGAGAATAGAATTGACATCTCACAATTTTCACCTCAAAAGCAGGAAGCTACATTGATGTTTGCCAGGAAATTTGATGAGTTAACGGATGAGCAAATTGATCAGATTAAGAATATTTTAAAAGGGGACGATGATCATAATTAGTTATAATACTGCCTTTGAAGCAGAACCTGAATCTCGAAAAAATTTACGTTGCTTAGCTGAATTAGTTCGTGAAGAGTTAGGAATTGCTATTGATCAAAAGTATATCGATATCACTTGGGTATTGGAAAGATTAGATGTGCTTGATTCAAAGTATTCATACGAAATTGTTGAGGATGATCAACTGGAGGCAGGAGTGCAGGCACAGACTGATGTTCTGCAGAATACTATCTATATTAAAGAATCTGTTTATACAGGTGCGATTCAAAACAATGGTTGTGATCGTATGACGATTGCTCATGAAATACTTCATCTTATTTTGCACCAACCAGTAGCATTAACTTTGTATCGTCGTACTGATGATTTACCAGCTTATAAAAATCCTGAATGGCAAGCTGAGTGCTTTGCTGGCGAATTGTTAATGCCCTATGATCAGATTAAAGATATGACGGAAGAAGAAATTGTTGAGCAATGCAAAGTATCAGAAAAAGCTGCTCACTATCAGAAGACGCATATCTAGAAAATAAAAACAGCCCCCCAGCCAAAGTAGCTGAGTGTTGAACCTGCTAAATCTCACATATTAACTCTAATTACTTCACCATCTTTGAACGTGAATTCCATGTAGCGTTGGAAGATGGTGATTTTTTCTACCAAGCGACGAACCAATTGCTCATCAAAGTCAACTAAGCAATACTTGTGCAATTCAACTAATTCGTTGATTTCATCAAGACTGTGTAGTTTTACCTGTTGATTGGTTTCCTGACTCTGTACTTTTTCTTTTTGTTTGCGTAGGTCCATAATTTGTTGGGTCAGAGCATCACAGTCTTGGTGTTGGTTGGCAGCTTGAATCAACTTCATTTGCACTTCCTCCAGCTGTTGATCGAGTTGATCAATTGTTGGCCCTTTCGAGTTCTTGATGACTTTCATGATGTTAGCCTTGATCTGCTTGTCAGCTAACTTATGTCCTTCAATGAGCTGATTAAAAGCTTGTACAGTTGCTTCTTTGAGAAGGGGCTCTTTGACATTTCTAATCATGCATTGCCGTCCAGATTTACTTCGCTTTATTCGGCTAGCACAACGCCAGACTGATATCTTTTCTGGTCGGTACCACATATTCCGTTGAAAAATGTCGCCGCATTTTCCACAAAAGACTATTTGGGAGAAACAATATTTGCCGTTAAGTCGCCGGTGCTTGCCGTTCTTTGTGGTAATCCCATTACGCCGTTGCTTAATGAGTTGCTGGACTTGCATAAATACTGATTTAGGAATAATCGTCGGGTGATCATTCTCCACGTAGTACTGGGGCATGATGCCTTCATTCTTCACTCGTTTTTTATTAAGAAAGTCAACAGTGTAGGTTTTCTGCAGAAGAGCATCACCCATATATTTCTCGTTCTTAAGTATTTTAGCCACGCCGCTAGAGCGCCAATTTTTTGTCTTACTACCGGTTAAAATGCCATCAGCTTTGAGCGAATCGGCAATTTGCTTCATGGTCATTCCATTAAGGTAGCTGTGGAAGATTCGCTTAATGACCTTGGACTCCTCAGGTTCAATCACCAATTTACCTTGAGCATCCTTGGTATAACCTAGAAAGTGATTATAGTTGACGAATACCTTACCTTGTTGGTAGCGGTATTGAATCCCCTTGGCTTTGATAAAGACTTTGCACTTTTTCATCCTGTGCAGTCGGTATTAGACGGTAAAGATTTTCCAAAATTTTGCGCTACAATGAAGAATGCCAAGGCAAAGAAAAATATCCTGATAACCACTAATGATTTCAATAATACAGCCGAAAAACTTTATCCGTATATTGATGCAACTCTTATTTTGGATACAACGAGGGTTAATGAAGAACACGAAAAAACTTATAAAGTAATTCAAAGTAATCTTCAAGCTGATCACAAAGTTTTACCATATTAAATGTCAAATAACTTTGTTCTTCCGCAGACACTCTGATTTTATTTTGAAACTTATATGTTCCCACAAACCAACAAAATCCGTGAACTACTATTCATCACTAAAATCCTTCAAGATTCAACATTTTAGATTCGAGTAAACGGGTGTACTGCTTTTAGTTGGATAGCCCCAACCGCCTTAACTAGCGGTTAACCCAAAATGTGTAATTGATCAACTTAGCTCGTGGCATGTTGAGTCTGTTACGGTCCTTGAACGTACAGATAAATAGCTTGTAAACGCTGGTATGCCGGCATTCTTGATAGATGAAAAGTGTACTAATTCCTCTTTTGGTGATTGGAATTAGTACACTTTTTCTATTTGGGGATAGCAGGCCGAGTGTTCAATGTCCTATTTCGATAGTCGAGTATGCTAATGTCCAGTTTAGCAGGTCGTGTTGATTAGGGTAGTGAATATGTGTGTAAAAGTTGATATGAAGGCAGACATAGATGGTGCGAAAATAGACTAATTTGGTGGCTCTTATTGCATGTGCTAATCATTTAAATAGAACGATCATAAATTTGGTTCGCACTAATCAAGTTTACAACTATGACAAAACTGCTCATTAAATGATCTTGCATTTATATAATGAATGACTTCAAAAAACTATTTTTGAAGTGGTGGATTATAGAATGAAGTTAGCCACCTAATTGGTGGTAAATGCAAAAACGCCATTCGGCGTGACATCAGGTATCATATTAAGTGAATCAAACCTATATGAAAGGATGTCCGTCAAATGACGCACTTAA
>JAHLFT010000045.1 GCA_018883635.1 Candidatus Lactobacillus pullistercoris | reverse complement strand
CTTATATTTGTTCTACTAATTCAAAAACATGTCCTCAGTTTATTCAAAGCGTGCTATTAGATATATTCAGTTCTTTCGAAAGCATATTTTTTGAAGCAGACGATACTGATTGGGCAGCAATGGACTTACTTCATCAATTTGATGTAGATGTAACTCAAAGTTTCAATACATATATTCTAGATACATCCGTGACTAGAAATAAGTTAGACAATGATCTTTAATTAAAAATACATCCCTTTAGGCAGAAAATACTGGCAATCAATATTTATTTTAACCTTGATTACCAGTATGTCTTTATCTTCAGACTTTAACTAAATGAATTTCACGATCAAATAATGCACGCATCTCTTGATTAAAATTGTGCGCTATAAAAATAATCGTCTCTTTACCCTTAACTAAATTCTTTAAAATATTCATGGTTGCTTTTTGATCTATCGCACTAGTTCCTTCATCGATCAAAATTATGTCACTTCCATGTACTTTAGCCCGAGCTAGCACAATTTTTTGCCTCTGACCGCCCGAAATATTTAATTTATCTAGATTTAATTGATGCTCTAATCCTTCCTTAAATTTAGAAATATCATTAGCGAAATTAACCTCTTTGATTATAGGCTCTACTTGAGAATCTAATTTTGAATTAAACATAGTAATGTTGTCTTTAATCGTCCCAGGAAAGAGATTTGGGTCTTGTGGAATATACCCAATTTTTGACATATCTGGAACAATTTCTTTTCCATTTTTATCTTTAAAAATAATAGATCCCTGTGTTGGTTTTATTGAACCTAAGATTAATTTAAACAAGGTAGATTTTCCAGCCCCTGAATCTCCAGTTAACAAAATCTTTTCTCCAGATTTTATTTGAATATCAGGAAAACTTAGCTTTTCACCATTTGGAAAAGCTAAAGCTAAATTCTCAGTATAAATTAATGCTGGCTTTTCCTTCTCAACTTTTGAATTGTTTTTTATTAGTACAGAATCACTACTAATTTGGTCCATTAGTTCTTCAGAAGATTTCATAAAGCTCAATGCCTGGATCATTTGTTGCAAGCCAATGGAAATATTAGCTGCAAAATTTTGTACTGACATAATTGCACCAAAAAGTACTTGTCCTTGAGTGATCATGTATCCAGTCAGAGAAAGAAGAATCAATTGTCCCACTGAATTACATAGTCCATTTATTACAATTAGTTCTTGCTGCGTACCCGTTTGATGAACATGCGCTTTTTCAATACTATTAGCTGCCTGACTCTGAACTTGAAATAGTTTTGTACCAGCAAAATATCTGCGTAATTCTTCAACTCCAGAAAACCATTTTTCTAACGTATCTAAATAATGTTTATTTTGAATAGAAACATTGGTTGTCGCCTTTTCCATCTTTTTCTGAACAAGTTTAGGAATATAGTAAGAGGCAATATCAATTACAATACTTACAATAAAAATTTGCCAGTGAATTGTAAGTAAAGCAACCAATGCAGCAATAAACATGGTTCCATAAAAAGGAACAATAGGGTACCAATCAAAATAATTTTCTCTTACCATCTCAAGATCGTTAGTCATTCGATTTTGAACCGCAGCTATTTTGTGATACTTATTGTCCTTAAAGTAATGGCTAGCAAGATTATTACGAATTTTTTTATTATATTCCTCTTCTTGAATACGAGTAACAAACTGAATGTAATAAATTAACTCTTGCGCTGCTAAATATAAGAGTCCGATAGCAAGACTTGTCCATAACACTCCCATCCAGTTTTTATTCTTGATAAAAGTTAACCAGTACATTTGGACATACCCTGCACCAATTGCGCCCAATCCAGAAATAATGGATAAAAAACTGATATAAATAAATCTAAGGTAGTTTGTCTTGATAAATCCCTTAAAGCTCATCCCTAATCCCCTCCATTTTTCAAACTGATTTTCCGATCGAACATGTTCTCTAGCTCATCATTAAAATTATGAGCAATCATGACAATAGTAGTTTCCTGATCAAGTAAATTTTTCAAAATTTTCTTTGTTGCTTTACTGTCAATTGCACTTGTTCCCTCATCAATAAAGAGCCATTTTGATCCGGCTAAAATTGCTCTTGCCAAAACGATTTTTTGCTTTTGTCCTCCTGATAAATTTCCTTCATCCAAATTAATTTCATGCTTTAAACCATCTTGGATTTTTTTAAGATCATTTTCAAATTCAACTTGTTTAACTATTCTTTTTACTTTCTCATCAAGCTTTGAATTGAACATTGTCATATTATTTTCAATAGTATCAGGAAAAAGAGTATTATCTTGTGCTACCAACTTCATCCCGATTGAGTTTAATTTCTTTTCCGTTCTTATCTTCAAAAATCACTTTGCCACTAGTTGGTGATAATTTACCTAAGATCAACTTAAATAAAGTCGATTTTCCACTACCACTATCGCCTGTTACTAAAACTTTTTCACCACTTTTTATAGTTAAATCGGGGTAAGAAATAAGTTCACCATTCTTAAATTGATGCTGTAGTCCCTTTATCTGTAATTTAGCTACGTTTTCATCTTGATGCTCATTTTGTAAAGGTGCGCTCGCGCCTTCCAATGAGGTTATCTTTTCATTTAACTTCTTTGATGATTTAATTAAGTTCCATTGCGTAGCTAATAATGCAGTACCATTCATAACTGTCGAACAAAATTGAATTGTTATAATGACAGCACCAAAGACTATTTGACCATTAAAGTATAAATATGCAGCAAGAATCATCAAGATTATCTGTCCACCTATATTAACAATAGAGGTAGCTAAGTCCGCAATAGCAATAGTTGCACCTTGGCGAATAGCCGCCTTTTTATAAGCATCAGCTGCTTGATTCATGGAATCAGAATAAATTCTAAAACTACTATATCTTCTTAATTCATCTAAGCCATTAATCCAGTTTGATATTGCTTTTAAAAGTTTTTCATTGCTTTTAGTGACTTCAATCGTGGCATTTGAACTCATTTTTTCAAATACCTTTGGCAACAAAAGTGAAACTAAAGTTAGTATAAGCGTTAATAAAACTAAGCTCCAATTATAAGAAAATAACACTGCTATTGAAAAAATAACCATCAACCCATCTAAGAAGGCAGCTTTAATTGGCTCTAAATAATTTCTAGTTAATTGATCCAAGTTAGCAGCTAAATTATTTTGAACTGACGCCGTATCATCAATTTGCTTCTTAAACAAATATAAGCTGATCTTTTTTCTTATTTTATGTAAATAACTTTGACTTTGTTTACTGTATAAGTAGTCTGAACCCGAACTCAATAATAACCGGCAAATATCATAGAACCTTGATAAAGCAATAAAGATTACAAAGCCTAAAAAATTCAAATTCTTTAAATTATTAAATGCCGGTGTCATCAAATACTGAGAAAGGGTATCTATTACAGCAGCAAGTATTATCATTAAAAAAATTAGAATAAAGCGACCTTTATTTATTCTAAATATTCCGCTTAGCTTCATCCTTAACCTCTCCTTTTAATTTTTTATTTATATTTTAATATTACTGTGCAGATTTTAATTTACAAGCCATTTTTATTAAGTGGTCAAAAAGATAAACTAAGATGCAAAATTATATCGGTAAACTAACCTGCACCGCCGTATATGTACATTTTTCTCAAAGAAACTATAGTAGTATTTTCTATGCTTACATAACTTTATTAATTAAAAGTCATAATTAATACAAGAAAAGTCTTTAAATAATCTTTTATTTTTACTTAAAATATTAGATAATATCATCAAACTCAACTAATTGGAGGGTATACCATGATTTATGTTTTTATTGGTGTGATTATTTTACTAATCATTATTTATTTCTTATGTGGCTTACGGATCGTACCGCAAAACTATGTAGGTCTAGTCGAAACCTTAGGTAAATACTCAAGAACTGTAAAAGCTGGTTTAGTCTTTATTTGGCCAATTTTCCAAAGTTTGAGAAAGGTAAGCTTAGCGTTGCAGCCCTTAGAAATTTCTAAATATCGTATTATCACTAAGGATAATGCCGAAATCACTACCAGCTTAACCTTAAACTATCTTGTTACTGACGCCTACAAGTACTTCTATAACAATACGGACTCTGTTGAATCAATGGTGCAATTAATTCGTGGTCACTTACGTGATATTATCGGACGAATGGAATTGAATGAAGCTCTAGGATCAACTAGTGAAATCAATGCCCAACTATCAAAAGCAATTGGTGATTTAACTGATATTTATGGAATTCAAGTAGTTCGTGTTAACGTTGATGAA
Source organism: Candidatus Lactobacillus pullistercoris (assembly GCA_018883635.1). Taxonomy (GTDB): domain Bacteria; phylum Bacillota; class Bacilli; order Lactobacillales; family Lactobacillaceae; genus Lactobacillus; species Lactobacillus pullistercoris. The sequence goes on along the minus strand of JAHLFT010000045.1, from coordinate 1,080 downwards.
TTGCTCCCTAGCCCAGAAATTCAAAAGGCCATGGATAAGCAGTTAACTGCTGACCGTGAAAAAACTGCCGCTATCGCTCGTGCCGAAGGTGAAGCTAGAAATATTGAATTAACTACTAAAGCCAAGAATGATGCACTTGTTGCTACTGCAAAAGCAAATGCCGAAGCAGTAAAAACTCAAGCCGATGCAGATGCTTACCGAATTGATAAATTACAAACTGCTCTTGATAAAGCCGGAGATGGCTACTTCAGAAATCAAAGCCTAGATAGTTTTAACCAACTAGCACAAGGACCTAACAATTTAGTTGTATTAGATAAAGATGAAATCACTGATTTAGGTAAAATCCCAGCTGCTAAAAAGATTTGGGATCAAAGTGAAGATTAATAAGAACACTAAAAAAACTTCTACCATTAAAAGTAGAAGTTTTTTTGCTCTATTCTAGATTGCTGTCCATTTTTTGTGAAAATGTGTATTTTTCCCAATTACTTAAATTGATTCCAATAATCATCAGTTGATTCTACAATTGGATCTTCCGATAACTCATGTCTTTGAATTAGTTGATCACGAGCGATCGCGTACTCTAAAGAATCTTCTTTTGATTGGATAGCTTTCTCCATCCAATATAATTTTTCTTGTGAAAGAACTGCTACTGAACGGCTATTAGATCTAACAATATAAACTATTTCATCATCTAAAAATTAAGTAAACGAACTATATTTTCTGTAGTTCTAGCCACATTACTTGGTCCATTTTTCAAAGCAGTTGAAAGATCACACGCTCCGGGAATAATTCCAAAAATTGCAGTGAAGCCTTCACTATATAAACTATCAATTCCTTCTCCCAAATACCCTGCTAATGAGATAACTGGCTTATGATACTTTTTACCTAATTTAGCAACTCCATATGGTGTTTTTCCAAATTTAGTTTGAAAATCTGTGCCACCTTCTCCAGTAAAGATATAATCAGCACTTTTTACTTTTTCTTCTAGTTTGGTTACTTCAATTGCAATATCTACTCCTTGCCGCATTTTACAAGTAGTAAAAGCCATTAAACCAGCTCCTAAACCTCCCGCTGCTCCAG
>JAHLFT010000044.1 GCA_018883635.1 Candidatus Lactobacillus pullistercoris | reverse complement strand
CTTTATTGATAGTTTTGTTAATTACACTAGGTAGTTTGGTAGGAATTACTCGTATTCAAAATCAAAATGAAGTTAATCGAGTTTTGACCGCTTTAGTAAAAAATGAGGGTCATCTTTCACCGCATAATGCGCAGCCGGCTTTTGGCAATCAGGATGACTTAATTAATCGGAATTTTTTAGCGGGAAAATATAATCCTGAAGCTGTTTATCAATATCGCTATTTTGCCGTAACAGTTGATGCTAGCCATCGGGTACATGTAATTAATGATAGTAACGTTTATAAAATTAATAATTCCAAGATTCAGACTATTACCAGATCAGCTTTAGAAAATGGCGATAAAAGTGGTGTAGTTGCCTTAGGACAAAATCAATATGCCTTTAGGGTTGTAAAAAATTCTACTGGTAAAATGATGATTGTCTTTTTGAATGAAACTCTGATTTTTAACCGTTTTTGGTTATTATTTAGAGTAGCGTTAGTTTTAGGCTCAGGCGCTTTGATTGTCTTTGCTTTAGTTTTGATTTTAGTTTCGGGCAAGGCAATTAAGCCAACGATTGATGCTTACCACAAGCAGCAGGAATTTATTACCAATGCCGGTCATGAATTAAAAACGCCACTAGCAGTTATTTCTGCGAATACGGAAATGGAAGAAATGCTGGGCAATAATTCTGAATGGAATGAAAGCAATAAAGAGCAGGTGGCTAAACTAACTAAGTTAATCAATCGGCTGATTTCGCTTGCTCGAGCTGGCGAGACGGGTGAGCTTACCTTAAGCAAAGTTAGCTTTTCAGAAATCGTTGAAGAAACAACTAAAGATTTTAAATCAGTCATGAAGAAGAATGACTTAGTCTACCAAGTATCGGTGCGGGAAGGCTTAAATGTTTTAGCTGAAAAGCATACTTTAGCCGAAGTAGTTAATATTTTGCTAGATAATGCGCAAAAATATTGTGATCCTCATGGCAAGATTCAGGTAAAACTGACTAAGGGCGGAACTTTAAGCAAATATGCGGTCTTGCGGGTAGAAAATACCTATCGTGAAGGTAAAGGCAAAGATTACAGCCATTTCTTTGATCGTTTTTATCGCGATGATGAGTCGCATAATTCTAAGAAAGGTGGCTTTGGGATTGGCCTGGCTATGGCGCAAGAGTTAGTCGAAGCCTTTCATGGCAAAATTTTAGCCCACCACAAAGGTGAAGACATTGTTTTTACTGTTAGTTTAAAAATTGCTAAATGATCATTCTGTGATAGTTGTATAATTAGAGCAGAATTGGGGGATCATTTTGGCGAAGAGAAAATCAATTTATACCAAAGATGTTGTCCTAGTTATGGCAGCATCTTTCTTTTTTATGTTTAGTACAATGTTTGTTAATCCTTTGATCAATGGCTATGCCAAAGAATTAGGCGCTAGCAGTGCTTTTGCGGGGATCGTTGTTGGGATTATGAGCTTAGCCGCCATGTTTTTGCGGCCGGTAGCCGGTAATTTGACTGATAAATTTTCTAAATACCGCTTATCATTTATTGGTGGCGTTTTGATTTTTATCGGGGTCATGGGGTATGTTTTGACTCCATCAAGTGGCTGGCTTTTGCTTTTTCGGCTGATTAACGGTACTGGTTATGTCCTTTGCACAGTTTGTATGACTACTTGGCTAGCCTTTTTAGTGCCGCGCCAACACGTTGGTGAAGCAATGGGCTTTTATGGCTTAATGAATGCTTTGGCAATGGCGTTAGCGCCAGCAGTTTCAATTAATATTTATCAAAAAATAGGTTATCGCATAAGCTTGCTAGCATCAGCTGTTTCAGCTTTACTAATGATTGTGGCCATTCAGTTTGTGGGCGATCATGCTTTGCCTAAAAAGCGAGTTCGAACGCAGAAGAAGAGTTTCAAAATTATCCAGTTTAATGTTTTACCGGTAGCAATTTTGACAACTTTATTTGCTATCCCGTATTTTGTGACGCAGGCAGATATTGTAACTTATGTAGAACAAAAACATTTAACCGTTGCTGTCGGGTCGTATTTTTTGATCTATGCGATTGTTTTGTTAATTATCAGAGTAGGGCTAAAGAGATATTTTGATACAGTGCGTTTTGGCGTCTGGTTTTGGTTAAGTTTAGTTTCAACGGCTGCTTACATTATCTTGCTTGCAGTAATGAACAATGATTGGCAGATGGCCTTAGCCGCAGCCTTAATGGCGTCAGGTTACGGCATTATTTATTCTGTTTTGCAATCAACGGCGCTTTTGTTAGCACCAATTGAGGAACAAGGTTTGGCTAGTGCGACCTTTTATTTAGGCCTTGATATTGCAATGGCCTTTGGTCCAATGATCAGTGGTGTGATCGATTCAGTTTTACCGATTGAATGGTTTTATCCAGTAGAATTGGTTTTGATTCCAGTGATCTTAGTAGTTTACTTTGTTTGGCGCAAACGCTTGAATGGTGCGATTGATCACCATTAAAAAATATGAAGAATTAGGAGAAATATAAATGAGTGAACCATACTATAGGCAACAATACCAAGGCCCGAGAAATGACGAGGCAATTCCTACTTCAGCTTTTGGGCAAATTGTGAAGGAAACTTTTTTGCGACCATTTACTTGGGATGCTCGAACTACGAGAAGAAACTTTTGGATTGGACTCGTAATTACGGAAATTATAATTTGGCTTGGTGGTATTATTACGTTTTGTGCAACTATTATGCCAGTTGCTCATTATGAAAATAATACGGAAATTACTGGTTGGGCTTTTAGCGGTGTACCGACAATTTTAATTATTGGCCTGCTTATCTGGGGAATTATTTATATCTATTTAAAATTGTGTCAACTGGGTTTAGCAGTTAGAAGATTACATGATGTTGATTACACCGGTTATTGGCTATGGTTATTAGTTATTCCATTTGGTTGGATTTTCATCTTATATTTTGTGATTCAACCAAGTAAACAGCAGCCTGTACAATGGGGTACTTATCTTTATCTTGATGAGTAAAAAATAACTAGTTAAATATTCGCAATCGTTAGATACCAATTAAACTTTCTGATCGTTGTATAATTGAAGGGAAAAACAAGGTAGTATCTTTCTTCTTGATGTTTAGCATAAATTAATAGCTAAATAAAAGAAGTTAGATGCTGGCGAAAGCTATCAATATTTCTATCCAGTAAAATTAGTCTTGATTTCGTTAATCCTGCTAGTTTATTTCACTTAGCGTAAGCGGGTGAATGAGACAATCGATTATCATTGATTTTTAAAGAAGGAGTGGAAAAAGGATGAGTGAATATTTAGTTAAATCCAAGCTTGAAGATAAAGAATGGCAAATTAAGAACCAGGCACGTGACCACGTTTTTATTTGTGATGATGCAGGGGATGATCACAATGCTGGTCCTAACCCAGTAGAATATCTTTGCAGTAGTGTGAATTCATGTATTGTAATGTCAGCCGGCATGATTGCCAAATCTCACCAGCTTGATGTGAAGAACTTCCAGGTTGAAAATCGTGCGCAAACAGAAAAGCTTGGTCATGGTAAATCTGTGGTTACCGAAATGGAAATTACGGTTTCATTTGATTCAAAGATGAATAAGGATGAAAGAGCCGACTTTTTAAGTCACGTTTTGCATGTTTCAACCGTTTATCAAACACTTAAGGAAGCAGTAAAGATTTATGTTGTATTAGCTTAAAGAGGTGGGAGCGATGACACTATTAGATGAAGCCGTCGTGCTAAATGATGGCAACTTGATGCCTAAAGTAGGAACGATTACTGCAGATGAACCTAGTATTAATCAAGCCATTAAGTCGGGGGTCTTGTCCAGCTGGTCAAAAAATTACTTGGCAAAGGACTAGTCCGCAGGTTTATATGCAAATTGAAATTTTAGAAGGAATTAAGTCGCCTGCTCAGGTGCCGGCTAGCATTAAACGCATTAGAGAACACATGCAGACCAGCCATGCTGATCTTTGTATGTTGAAGTTGACGGCAGATATTGAACGCAACGGATAGATCTGGCAAGAACTAGAGCAGCTCAAGGTGCATGGCTGGATCAAGACTTTAGGCGTTGAGAGTCCTAGTAAAGAAGCTTTGATTAGTTTGTTAAAAGTGGCTAAGATTGTGCCTGGCGTAATTCAATTAGCTGATGAAAATCCCGCTTTGCTGGAAGTCGCCCGCAAATATAAGATTCAGGTTGAAATACCAGTGACAGAGGATATTGAAGCCTTAGACGAGATTGCTGGTCACTACGGCAGCAGTCCATTAGAATTAGTGATGCGCTATTTTAGTCAAAGAAAGATTGTACCGCTAATTATTGCGGAAGACATGCTTGAAAATCCGCAGACTGATTTTTTGATTAATCAAACTGATTTAGCTACGATTGATCAGTTGTTTGCCCAGAAGTAAATGTTATAATGAGGTTATAAAAGATTACGTTAGGAGATCATATTCATGAAAACTAAAAAATTATTTACTTCATTAGCTGCCGCAGTGATGCTTTCAGCTGGTTTAGCTGGCGTTGCTCAAACTGCTCAACCAGTTCAAGCTCAAACTACTAATCAAGCTAAGAAGGGGTCAGTTAGTGTTAAACGCAGAACTGTTTCAGTAACTGTAAACAGTGATAAACCAGTACTTTTCGGCTTAAAAGACGATAATAAATTTGAAAAGGTTGATTCCACTTACACTAAGGGTCAAGCAATTAATGCCTATTATTCAATAGATGTAACTGCAACTTCTCAAAGTGGACAAAGTCAAACCATTACTTTATATTATATTGGAAATCAAACAGTAAACGGAAAAGATACTCCCGTCTTTATTCCTTCAACTGATGTAACTACTTCTGCTTCTGTCCCAACTCAAGAAAATTGGGTAAAGCAAGCACAATCAGATCAAAAAGCTATTCAAGATGCATACAATAACAGAACTCAATACATCGTAGTAACTCCTAAGTCAAAGAAAGGGTCCAAGATTTACTATGCTTACTTAAAGAGTAGAAAGTCTAAGAAAGTTTACTTCAAGGCTTCAAAAAAGAAGATCAAGCATGGTAAGAAGATCAAAGCTGTAAGCGTAAGTAAAAAAAGTTACCAACCAATAGTTAAAGTTGGTAAAAAGAGATATGTTTACATTGGTAAAAAGAGATATCTAAATTGGTCTAGTGTAAAAGCAACTGTTAAAACTACACCACTTCAATTGTCAGACGACTTAAAGAACTTAATAGTTGAAAACTAAAACTAGGTAATAACTTAAGAAGCTCCTTGAATACGAGATGTTTTTCAAGGAGCTGTTTTAATTTTTCCATTGATAAAAATTCTGACTGACCTACAATAGACTTTGTGTTATTTTTAGGGAGTTAGAAGATTAGAATAAAAAAAGTAAAAGTTTATTTGGGATTAATATGTTTGACAATTTTATTGGGCTTGAAGTCACAGCCGGTTTTTTCAAGGGAGCTAAATCCTTTTCAAACTAAAATGATCAAGCCGCAGACTTTTGCCAGAATTTATCAACGATTAACACGTAGAGGGCCGTCAAGAAGTTTATGCATGGCACAGACATTTAAGCACAGCAATGTGCAAGCTAGCGCAGTAAGAAAAGTTCACAGCAGAAAATATTGCTATGTATGGATTGATGGGCATAAAGCTGGTTGGATTAGTCAAGGAGCTTTTTTGAAGAGAAAAATTGCCGTTGTACCGCAAATTAGTCTGGTAAAAAATGCTCATTATAGTTTTCCAACTAGGGATGCAATTAATTATGCAGTGGATGCTGCTGGAAATGTGGTTGATCCAAGTAAAGTTAAGGTATCAAGAGCGGAAATTTCATCAGGGAAAAGTGGTAGTTATCGTGTAACTTATTCGTATGGTAAAGCACGAGCTCATACTATTGTTCACGTAAGAAGCAATGCTAAAGAAGGAATTGTATCAGCAAACAAGACACCACAGACAGGTAAGAGTGCGTGCAGCTGGTTTAAGCACTATAAAACTTCAGGCAACTGGGGCAGAAGTTTTGCTCCGGAAACTAAACCGCATCGTTTAAAAAATGGTCCATTTAAATTAAAGACCTATTTTTATCAACCAGCTACTTTGTGTCAAGGTGATTCGGTGGCTGGGACTGTAGGCCCCGTTCCTGAAGGGATGACGGTTTCAAATGGCTCGATGTATGCTACCATGTATCACTCTCCTCATGATACGCGGGCGCACATTGTTTCTTATCAGTTAGGTCAGATACCTAACCGTTATATCATGCAAAAATTGCCTTGGCTGCCTTGGTCACAATTTGTTAGTTTGGCATTCCACGTGAAGGTTAGTCCTTATCTTAAATTAGGACACGGTCAGGCAATTGGTTCAACTTCACATTATCTTTATGTGATTGCGAATAATCATTTATTACGCAAGACGCCGCAATCAGAAGAACTAATGCAGATTAGTAAAAAGAATTTGCAAATTAAGCGGATTTGGACTTTTAAGGTCTGGAATCATTCAGTTAGAACTGGTCGTTACTTCCATAGTGCTACTTTTGTAAATGACCATCAATTTATTGCCGTTTACTATGATGCGACCGACCACCGCTTTGAATACTGGGAAGTTACTCGCAGCGGCAACAGCTGGTATCCTAAAGAAATCGGTACAACTAAAGGTAAATTTATGCGTAATAATTCGCCAGTACAAGGTATCGCATATGATAAAAAGAAAAAGCAAATTTATCTTGCCTTCAATGATTATTTATTTAAAACAAATCGTGCTGGTAAAGTACTGACTAGCGGTCATTTTCATACTGGTCGCGAATTTGAGGGGATTTGCGTCAATGATTCGTACTTATATGCGGAATTAGCACAAAGACCGGAATTATTACGTCAAAAAATTAAATAGGATATAACAGCTTCTTTTGAATTTACATTTATAAAAGTTCATAATAGTAAATGTTTGTTTAAAAAAGGAGTTGTTTTTTATTTATGGAGCAAGATAATCACGTC
>JAHLFT010000043.1 GCA_018883635.1 Candidatus Lactobacillus pullistercoris | reverse complement strand
ATGAATCCTGTTAAAGTAACGGTCATTGTAATCCATTGCCTGAACTCCAATAAAGGTGTCAAGCGACTGCTCAGTTGGAAATTCTGTTTTAGGCTTGGTTTTCCGCTTAAGCCTGTTGTTAAAGGATTCATCAGCTTGATTACATCACACATATTTTGTTTTCAACAATCACAGGGCTATCATCATCAGAATTATCAGCGAGACGACAAACAATTTCATGATCAGAAACTTTACGTAATTGGACTAAATTGTCATCACTGCCAATCTCTACATAAACAGCATCAGTAGTCACTTTCACCCTTAAATCGGCATCTTCTAATTTTGGAATTAGCTGACTAAAAGGAACGTGATGTTTCAAAGTTTTTTTGAATCACGATAATAATCTTATGGTTAATAATCTCATACGGGTCAAAATGACCAAGATCATGATACATCGACAAAGCAATGAACTATCCTTGAAAATAAAAAAATAGACGTTAAATTATTTAACGTCTATTAAGAAATTGATATGGATGATGATATATTTTAGTGGAAGAATTGGCCCCAAAGATTTTGATTACGAATCTCGTTTTCTTGTGCTTCTTGAGCAGAAATGTTCTTATCGTAATGTTCTTCACTGATTTTATCTTGGGCTTCTTGACGGCTCATACCTGATTTAACAAGCTTCTTATATTCTTTAGTGGTATCGATGAACTTACCGGTCTTAGGATCATAAATTTCACCTTCAAAGCTTTCTTCTTCGTCTGCTTTTCTGTCTTTAGCGCGTTGTGCTTTTTGCTTCTTAGTATCAGCTAAGCGGTGGAATTCAGACAATGCCTTAGATTCATTATCAAGGCCATCAAGCATATCTGTTGCTAATGCAATATTATCAGGTTGATCATTTGTCAAATAACTAACCCAGTGTGAAAATGCATATTTTTGATAGCATTGAGATTTAATACGAGCTCGTCTTGATCTATTTTCTTGATGGTCAAGTTTATTCAATTCACTCATAGTCCAATGTTTACCATTAGATGTGATATGTACACCCAAGTGATCGGCTAATTTGTTCAATTTATCCATTTTATCTTTTCCTGGAATATCGGACCAAGAGTATTTTCCATCTTGAATATCATCTAAGAATGGTCCCATTGTAGAATTGTTATTGTAATATTTATTTGTTTTAGATAGTTTTTCCAATTGTGATAGTGTATGAGAATGTTCCATTTCGTCATTAATAGCTTTAACGGCTAATCTATCATCCTCAGTTAATTTGCGATTTAATGGATTATTAGTATATGTTTTATTACTCTTTGTAACTGCTTTCTTAGCCTTTACTTTAGCAACCGGATTAGTTTGACTCAAAACAGTCTTTTGACTCTTGTGGGTTGAATGACTAACAAATTTAGCCATGTTACGAGTATAACGTCGATCAAGACTATTGCGAGTTGACTTACTTGAAACAGCATTGATAGCCTTTCTGGCTGACATCATGTGAGCAATGCCGGGGTGCTTAACCGTGTTTAAAATCTTAGTCAAAGCAGTTTTAGTTTGACTGAGTGAAATGTCATCGTTTTTGCTAGTTTTAGCACGTTTGATAAGTTTAGCAGCATTATTGACGTACTTGTTGACAATGCGACGACTCTTACGTCTAACTTTAGCAGATACGGCTTTCTTAACGCCAGCATCAGCCTTTTTGATAGCGTTTTGGTGAGCTTGACTGATTTGTGTTTCAGTTTGTGCAGCTTTAACAACATCTTGATTTTGTGACACCATCACGGAGCCAACGCCGCCAAGAACTAAGCTGGCGCTTAACAATGAAGTAGCAATTAAATTCACATGTTTCTTCATAATTATCCTCCATATCATTTTCTTATCTTTTTTGGACTTTTTACTATTATTATAGTTCAAATAAAAAACACTTTCCCGAAATTTTCGAAATCGAAAGTTATGTTGCAAATAAATTTATTTTCTTTCTTTTAATATAAAAGCATCTTCCTGCACACAAAAAAACGAGCTTAAAGCCCGTCATTATAACCTTCGTTTTACCCTTTAAATAATTTCTGTGCACACACTTCAAAACGTGTGCATTTTGTGTGCATTATTTTTATCTATAGCAAAAAATTAACCTTTACTTATCTTCGTAAAACGTTGATAAATGAAGGTTAATCATTAAAAATAAATCTTTCTAATGCTGACTAGAGGATTCGAACCTCCGACCTCATCATTACTAGTGACGTGCTCTGCCAACTGAGCTAAGTCAGCAACTTTTATATTGCCTTTATCCGACAACGATATTAATTAAACCATATATACAGCGTGGATGCAAGTCCTTTTTTATATTTTTTTGCTTTTCCCTGTAATTCAAGAATAATTATACTAAAATAAGATACGTGATAAGTAAATATTAGAGAGGATGATCTTATGACCAGTCTAGGAAGTTTAGCACCTCTTCAAGTCCAACTTGACTGGTTGCTTAGAATTATCATTGCTGCGATCTGCGGTGCCATCATTGGTTACGAACGTGCAATTCAGCGAAAAAGTGCTGGTGTCAGAACCCACATTGTTGTAGCAATTGCTTCTGCTTTATTCATGATCGTATCTAAATATGGATTCGCCGATCTTCTGAATATGCATGATATCGCCCTCGACCCATCCAGAATCGCTGCCCAAATCGTAACCGGGATCTCATTCATCGGTGCCGGTACAATTTTAGTTCGCCGTGAACAAATTTCTGGTTTAACTACAGCGGCTGGTGTCTGGGCTACTTCGGCAATCGGAATGGCGATCGGTGCTGGCATGTACTCCATCGGGATGCTAGCCACAGCATTTTTATTTATAATTCAGGTTTTATTTCACGATGACACCTTGATTAATAAAATTATTCTTCATGTTCGTTTTAATATCCAAATTGAAGCAGTAAATAAACAAAAAGTTTTACCTAAAATTCAAGAAGAACTTGAAGAAAATCAAGTTGAAAATGTTTCCGTCAAAATTCTTGATGTTAGTGATGAGCGAATTATCTTTAACGTTGATGGAATTATCAATAATAAAAAAGATGAAAATGAAATTATCATGGCCTTACGCAAGTACCCTGATATTACTCGAATAAGTTATACCCGTGGCGGAAGATAAAAGATTCACTTAAAAAGAGGACGCAAAAGTCCTCTTTTTTTCTACCATCAAGAATTACTGTTAAAATAAAGATGTTACTTTTTAGAAAGGATCGATTACCTTGGCTAATTCCCTTGAATATTTACGCTGGCGTGGTGACTTAACTTTCAAAGAAAAGCCATTTAACAGCGTAGACGCATCGCTTTTAGCATCTTTAGTATACTTACCCGTTGATAAATCTGCAGCAGGACACACGCTAAAAGAAGCCGCTGAGCGATTACATGATTTACCTTCTTTTCAACATCAAATGCATGATGAAACAGGTACCGAAATCTGGCTTTTACCTAAAGCACCCCGACTTGGCAATCTTGAAATTTTGAACTGGACTAACCGAATGGAAAGAGAACCCCGTCCCCTTCAATTTACAGCAGCAACTTTTCGTATCACTGATAATACTATCGCTATTTCTTACCGTGGCACGGACAGTTCGATGATCGGCTGGAATGAAGACATGATTATGAATTTCACTCCAGAAGTTTATGGTCAAAATGTTGCTGCCAATTACTTAAATGATATTGCGAGGAAGTTTCCTAATGATCAAATTTACTTAATAGGTCATTCTAAAGGTGGCAATTACGCCCAATTTGCTTTAAGCGCTGTAAAACCTGATATTCAAGATCGAGTTATTAAAGCAATAAATTTTGATGGACCTGGATTTTATCATAAAGTTTTTACCAGCGCTGGCTTTAAGAGAGCAATGTCCAAAATGAAAACATATCTCCCAGAGAGTTCAATTATTGGTGCAATGCTCGACCATCCGGAGCGAACTTTAATAATTAAAAGTGATGCCTCAATGAGAGAGCAACATGACCCTCGACGCTGGAATATTGGTCGCGATAGCTTTGTTTTAGCCGATGGACTTTCAACCGGTGCCCGCGTTATTCGCCACGCTCTAATTCATTTCAACCATTCTATCCCTAATACTAAACGTGGTGAAATGTTCTCCGCTCTCTTTGAAGCATTTGAAAATTCAAACATCAGTGATGTTAACCAATTGACAACTCACAAATTACTTGGAACTTATCGCTTTGGCCGCGTAATTATGTCGCTTGAGCCAGAACTCAGACAGGTTTTCAATAGTATGTTTACAGATATTTGGTCAACTTATCGCAGTAACCTTAATTTACCTTTTATCGATGGGCCATTTCAATATTATCCAAAAATTGGCGATTCAAGAAAAGCGCCAATTTTCTTTGAATTTTACGATCAAAGTTTACCCAATATTAAACTTGATCCGAAGCTTTTTAAGGAACATAAGCATTCAAATCGTCATTTCAGCTTTGGAAAGTCCGAACAAGAATAAGAATGTTTCATGTGTAACACAAAAGAATAATTTCATAAGTAAAAGCCTGGAAGTTTGAGTTTCCAGGCTTTTTAACGAATTCATTTTTGATAAAATTGTTAATTTATTTTGTTAATTAGGATTATTAATCAGTTCTTCTGTTGGTCATTCCCAATACAAATGAAACGATTAATACTAAAATAATAGCACCTAAGATTGACGGCACAATTGCCATTCCTGCCACTTGTGGTCCCCATGAACCTAATAGTGCTTGACCAATGGATGAGCCAATTAAACCTGCTAAAATATTAGCAATCCAGCCCATTGATTGTCCACGGCCAGTTAATGCACCGGCAATCAATCCAATTACACCACCAACGATTAATACCCAAAGCCAATGTAACATGTCAAGTCACCTCTTCGTCTTTCTTTTTTCTAATTTTTCTTTGCTTCATTAATTTTACCTTTTACTTTACCTTTGGCTTGCTGCGCTTTGCCTTGTGCTTCGCGAGCTTTATCACCGGTAAGTTTGCCTTCGACTTCTTTAAATTTTCCGGCAAGCTTATCCTTTAAGCCGTTTTTATCCTTTACCATCGGTTCCGCCTCCTTATTAATTTATTTGATATACTTATCTTACACGCTTAGTGACGTTATGTCACTTCTAAGCTAATAAAAAAGGCTCGCCTTAATAATTTCTTTAAAAAGCGAGCCTTTTTCTTGTTTTTTTAGTTTAATGCTGATTTAGCTAATTCAAAGTCACCTAAAGTTGCAGAACCGTTTTCCGCAACTGCTGGTGTAACAATTAATTTATCTAAATCTGGTGTTGCGACATAGTTATTGTTAAATTCATCGAAGTATTTACGAACTTTAACCAAATCATCTTCGTTCAAAACAGAACCACCAACAATCATCACATCTGGTCTACTTGCCATATAAACGTTGAATAAAAGTTGAGCAACATAATATGAAACATAAGTAAAGACTTTGTTGTCACGTGATAACTTTTCACCAGGGACACCTGTTCTGCCTTCAAGAGTTGGACCTGCTGCCATGCCCTCAACACAATTACTGCCGTGGAAAGGACAATGACCTTCATAATCATCTCCTGGATAGCGCTTAATAAGCATGTGGCCCATTTCTGGGTGATTATTTAAGCCTAAAAACTTACCTTCTTGAACAATTCCAGCACCTACACCAGTACCAATAGTTACATAGAAGTATGACTTAGTATCATCTTTACCACGGGCAATATATTCACCATAGCATGATGCATTAACATCAGTAGTAATCACAACAGGAATATTCAATTCTCTTTCAAAGAAGTCTTTAAAATCTGTGCCTGACCAGCCTGGTTTAGGCGTATCCAAAATATAACCAAAAGTGCGTGAATTTGGATTAATATCAATCGGACCAAAAGTACCAATTCCTAGTGCATCAATTGGATTCTTTTTAAAGAAATCGGCGCTATCTTGCAAAGTCTTTTTGGGATCTTCAGTAGAAATCCGATCTTTTGCAACAATTTCACCAGAATCAATATCTTGGACAGCGACGATAAACTTAGTACCGCCAGCTTCAATACTTCCTACGCGTTTATTTTTTGCCATTTTAATCATCCCTTTTATAAATTATTGTTACGTTTTAATTATTAGGTGCATCATGAGCATAATCAAGATTAGAAAACCGGTTATACGGCTTAGAGAACATTAGCTTAACTGTCCCTCTACTACCTGAACGGTTTTTCTCAATAATTACTTCTACTTCACCGTTATCGGCTTCTGCACCAACTTCGCCATTTTCACTATCATCCCCGTCTTCATCTTCATCACGATAATAATCATCACGATAAAGAAAAGAAACAATATCGGCATCCTGTTCAATAGAACCAGATTCACGGATATCTGACAATACCGGACGCTTGTCTTGTCTTTGTTCAACAGAACGTGATAACTGCGACAAGGCAATAACTGGTACGTGAAGTTCTTTAGCTAATTTCTTTAACTGACGCGAAATTGCAGAAACTTCTTGCTGCCTGGATTCGCTACGTGGACCTTCAATTAACTGCAAATAATCAATTACAATTAAGCCTAAATTTCCTTTTTCTTTAGCTAAACGTCTAGACTTGGCCCGAATCTCACTCATCTTAATACCAGGAGTGTCATCAATATAAATACTGGTATTAGCAAGTGAGCCTGATGCAACAATCAATTTTTTCCATTCTTGCTCATCAAGCTGTCCTGTTCTAAGGTGCTGTGAGTTAATCAAACCTTCAGAAGCAAGCATTCTCTGCACTAATTGCTCGCCGCTCATTTCTAGAGAAAACATTGCAACAGTTTTATCGGTGTGAAGCCCTACAAATTGTGCAACATTTAAAGCAAACGAGGTTTTACCAACACCGGGACGAGCAGCAATAATAATCAATTCATCATCATGAAAACCAGTCGTCATCTTGTCTAGCTCTTGAAAGCCAGTAGGAAGCCCTGTGACCATATTTCCATCATCAGGAATATTATTGATATCTTCAACTGTTGAATTAACGATATCCTTAATTATTCTAAAGCCACCAGTATTGTTCTCAGATGAAACATTCATGATCTCACTTTCAGCATCATCAAGAATGTCAGTAACATCATCAGAGCCATCAATCGCATTAGTGATAATCTTTTGACTGGCAGAAATTAAACGTCTTAAAAGTGATTTTCGATGAACAATTTTAGCATAATAAGTAACGTGCTCTGCAGTTGGCGTTGACAATGCTAGTTGCGAAACGTAAGAAATCCCGCCAATATCATCTAATTGATTATTCTTGGTTAACTCATCTTGTAAAGTTAAAGGATCAATAGCATCCCCGCGATCGGATAATTCAAGCATTGCCTGAAAGATTAACCGGTTTGCTCGTTCATAAAAATCATCAGGACTCACAACAGCACTAGCATCCGCTATTGCTTCCGGATCAATAAAAATCGCACCTAAAACAGCTTTTTCGGCTTCACTATCATGTGGAATTTGTTGAGAAACGATATTATCCATTAAATTCGACCACTTTTGCAAAAAAAGATTGAAGACTAATCTTGTTCAGTAATATGAACGCGAATCGTGCCTTCTACGCCCTTAAACAACTTAACTGGTACATTTGTGTAGCCCAAAGACTTAATTGGCTCAGGAAGGTTTAATTTGCGTTTATCAACCTTCACACCATATTGTTTTTCTAAACCTTCGACAATCTTCTTGCCTGAGATAGAACCGAATAAACGTGAATCTGCTCCAGCCTTTGACTTAAAGTTAACGATTGTTTCATCTTTATCAAGTACAGCCTTAATCTTCTCAGCAGCTGCCTTTTCAGCCTCATAAGCAGCCTTTTCATTAGCTTCTACTCGCTTCAAGGTATTCATATTACCTTTGTTAGCTGGCTTTGCTAGACCGCGTTTAAAAAGATAGTTTTGAGCATAACCATCTGGCACATTTTTTACATCTCCGCGCTTACCGCGACCTCTAACATCTTGAGTAAAAATAACTTTCATGTTAATCTCCTTTATTCATTTTCTTTTTCATATTCATCGATTGCATCAAGCAATTTTTGTTTTGCTTCTTCAATCGTTACACCCTTAATTTGCGTAGCAGCATTAGATAAATGACCACCGCCACCCAATTTCTCCATAATGATTTGAACATTGATTTTGCCCATTGATCGAGCTGAAATACCGATTGTATCCTGACTGCGACGTGTAATAGCAAAACTTGCTCCTACATTTTCTAAATCAAGTGCGGTATCAGCAGCCTGAGCGGTAATAATTGGATCAATGATCTGATCATCAGGTCCACAGATGACAGCCATATGCGGTCTGACCATCTTCAAGGTAGCAACTAGGTGTGTACGCTCAAGGAAACTGTCGATGTCTTCTTTAAGTAAAGAACTGACAATTGATGAATCCGCACCGATTGAACGTAAGTAACTTGCGGCATCAAAAGTCCGCGTACCTGTTCTAAGTGAAAATTCTTTTGAATCAACGACGATTCCGGCAAGCATTGCCGTAGCTTCTAAATCAGTTAAGACACGTTTGCCACCCGTTGGTTGTTGGTATTCAATCATTTCAGTTACCAACTCACAAGCTGAAGAAGCATATGGTTCAACATATGTTAGCATTGGGTTTTCTGGGAATTCTTCACCTCGACGGTGGTGATCGATAACAATAATTCTATTTTTCAAACGATCATATAATTCTGGTGAATAAGTAATTGAATATTTAGAATGATCCACCATTACTAAAATAGATTTATTTGTTACCTCATCTAGAGCATCCTTTGGAGAAATAAAGATGTCATCATCTGATTTTTCCTCTTTCATTCTAGCAACTAATCGGCCAACATCATAGTTTGTTTTCTTAGTATCAAGAACAAAATTAGCTTTGACACCTTGCAGACGTGCAAGCTTTACAACTCCGATACCACTTCCGACCGAATCCATGTCTGGACGCTGGTGTCCAACCACAAAGACTTGATCAGCATCTTTAAACAATTCGCTGATTGCTTGAGAAACCATCCGTGCACGCACACGAGTACGCTTTTCCATCGGATTAGATTTACCACCATAGAAGTGAGCATCTTTACCAGGTTGCCGTAAAACAACTTGATCTCCTCCACGTCCTAAAGCTAAATCTAAGTTAGATTGAGCCTGATCAGCAATTTCAATCAAAGAGTCACTACCTGCCGCAATCCCAATAGAAAGGGTTAGTGGCGTGTTATTACGGTTAGTTTCTTGTCTAATTTTATCCAAAACAGAAAACTTGTCGTCTTCCATCTTAGTTAAATCTTGCATGTGAAGCAGTATCAAAAAGTGATCTTCATCAATTCGTTTCAAATATGCATTAAATTTTTTCGCATAATTACTCAAAGTATTTTGAACATATGAACTCATACTGGTCAATTCTTGATCATGCATAACTTCGCTCAACTCGTCATAATTATCAATGAAAATCTGTCCAATTGCCAGACGTTCATTTTCATATTTATCTTCAATTTTTGCATATTTAGTAATGTCTAATAAATAAATTACTCCTAATTCATCTTGAACAACCATTTCAAATTGGTGTCCATCCCACTGCACCATTCTATTCTCGGCAGTTTTGGCTTCAATCGCTTCGTTTAATAATTTATCTAAATTTGCATCAACTGATTTAATCGTATGTCCAATTAAATCTTCATCCTTTAAATATAATTGCAAATAAGGATTTACCCATTGGATTTGGTGTTCATTATCATAAAGCAGAATTCCAAGAGGCATTTTAATCATAGCTTCTTGTTCGCTACGCTTAATCCGGTAAGACAAATTCATTGCAAAATTATTAGCATTACCAGCTAAAACATAGGTCCCGTAAATAACGAAAGCTACTGTTAAAATAAATGTTAAAACTAAGGCTAATCCAAAAAGTGGATTCATAATCATTCCAAGTATTCCGCCAAGTAGCGATAATATTAGAATAATGATTACGGAAGCAGTTAACCGCGAATCACGAATAAATGCGGGCAATTCAAGCTTACGTAAAAAATCTTTCATGAAAGATCCTTCCTAAAATAGGTATAGTATTTCACTATCAATTATACCTTATTAGGCAAGAGGATAAAAAACTAATCAGGATATCCTTATCATAAAAATTTATAGCATAACAAAAAGAGAGAGCGGAAAATTCTGCTCTCTCTTTTTTGATTATTTGTTAACCAGATTAGTCTTCTGCAACAAATGGTAACAAGCCCATAATACGAGCTCTCTTAATTGCATTTGCGACTTTACGTTGGTTCTTTGCGCTAGTGCCAGTGACACGACGTGGTAAAATCTTACCTCTTTCTGAGATAAAACGTTTCAACAGATCAACGTCCTTGTAGTCAACGTAGTCGATGTGGTTAGCTGCAATGTAGTCAACCTTGCGACGACGACGGCCGCCTCTTCTTTGTTGAGCCATATCCCTAGGTCCTTTCTTTTAAAAATCTATTTTTAGAATGGTAAATCATCATCTGAAATATCAATAGTGTCTCCTGAACCAGCGAATGGATCTGGAGTATCGTTATTTTGCGTACTATTGTTATTAGCAGGTGCTGCACCATTATTAGGTTGGAAATTGTTAGTGTTTTGTGCGCTAGCATTTCCATTGTTAGGTGTAAAACCACCATTTTGACCGCGGGCTTCACGATCCTTACGTGATTCAAGCAATGAGAAGTTATCTACAACAACTTCAGTAACATAAACTCTTTGCCCGTCTTTATTATCGTAACTTCTGGTTTGAATTCGGCCATCAATACCAACTAATGAACCTTTGGAAGTGAAATTACAGAAGTTTTCTGCAGCTTTTCTCCAAATTACACAGCTAATGAAGTCTGCGCCTCTCTCACCTTGCGCATTTGTAAATTGACGGTCAACAGCAAGAGTAAACGTAGCAACCGAGATTCCACTCCCAGTAGTACGCAATTCAGGATCACGTGTTAATCGGCCAACAAGTACAACTCTATTAATCATACTTAGGTCCTCCTTTTCCTAAATCACGATATCTTTTCGATAATAAATTACTTGTCTAACTTAACAGTCATTGAACGCAATACAGCGCTGTCAATCTTAGACAAACGGCTAAATTCGTTAACTGCGTCAGCGTTATCTGCAGTGAAAGTCATAATGTGGTAAGTACCTTCACGATACTTATCGATTTCATATGCAAAATGACGCTTGCCCCAGTCTTTGGATTCAACCATAGTACCACCCTTATCTGCGATTACTTTATCGTAGTTTTCGATAAGAGCCTTCTTTGATTCTTCATCTACATCAGGTTTGATGATGTAAGTGATTTCGTACTTAGTAGTTGCCATAAACTATTGCACCTCCTTTTGGACTAAATGGTTCTCTAAAATAAAGAACAAGGAGTAATGGAAAAATATTACTCGCAATGTCCAATTTTAGCATAAAACAAAAAAATTACCAAATAATTTCACGTGATCCTAAGAAGAAAATATCCTTCCTAATATTAAATACGCAAAAATATCCGATAATTTCTTATTTATTAAAATTATTTTACTTATTCGTCTTCATTTTGGTCAGCTTGATCATCAGTAACTTCTTGATCTTCCTCTGTAGGAACGATTGCAAGACTTGATACCTTGCTATCACCGTCTACCTTGATCAATCTTACACCAAGAGTATTTCTACCAGTTTGAGATACATCAGAAATCTTGAAGCGAATCATAATACCGTCAGTGGTAATGACCATAATGTCTTTAGAGCCATCAACAACAGTTACACCGGCAAGTGGACCATTCTTTTCAGTAACATTAGTAGTCTTAATACCTTTGCCGCCACGGCCCTTAACTGGATATTCACTAGCTGAGGTACGTTTACCGTAACCTTTTTCGGAAATAACCATTACTTCATCGGTTGGCTTAATTACTTGTGAACCGACAACATAATCGTGATCACGCAAGTTAATTCCGCGAACACCGGCAGCTGTTCTACCCATTGGACGAACGTCATTTTCATTAAAGGTAACAGCATAGCCTAAGTGGGTTCCGATCAAAATATTTTGTTTACCATCGGTAGTCAAAACGTTGTTTAATTCATCCCCGTCTTTAAGGGTCAAAGCGATCAAACCACTATTTCTAATATTCTCAAATTCACTGACACGCGTGCGCTTAACTGTTCCCATCTTGGTAATGAAGAAGAGGTAATTATCATCTGCGCCTTCCGGAATATTAATTACAGTTTGAATCTTTTCACCCTTATCGAGTTGAAGAAGATTTACGATTGGTAAACCCTTGGCTGTTCTACCATATTCAGGAATCTCATATGCTTTCTTTGAATATACTTTACCAAGGTTAGTAAAGAATAAAAGCATATCGTGTGTACTTGAATAAATTAGATTTTCAGTAAAGTCATCATCCTGAACGCCCATACCTTTAACACCTTTACCACCACGGTTTTGTGTCTTAAATTCTGTAATTGGCATTCTCTTAATGTAGCCTCTGTGAGTCAAAGTCAAAAGAACATTTTGTTTTTCAATTAAATCTTCGTCTTCAATTGAGATAACTTCACTAGCACCAATTTCGGTCCGACGATCATCACCAAAGCGCTTTTGAATATCAAGTAATTCATCATAAATGATCTTGTCAATTCTTTCAGGCTTAGCAAGAATATCTTTGTAATCAGCAATTTTAACTAATAAATCTTGATATTCTGCTTCAACCTTGTCGCGTTCCAAACCTGTCAAACGTACCAAACGCATGTCTAAAATGGCTTGAGATTGTTTATCATCTAAACCAAAACGACTAATTAAAGCAGCTTTAGCAATATCACTTGATTGACTTGAACGAATGATTTTTACAATTTCATCGATGTGATCAAGCGCAATTCTCAAACCCTCAAGAATATGTGCTCTGGCTTCAGCTTTCGCTAATTCAAACTTGGTTCTACGGGTAACAACATCTTCTTGGTGGTTCAAGTAGTATTCAAGCATTTGCTTCAAGGTTAAGAAGTGTGGTGCACCATCAACGATTGCAACCATATTCATCCCGAAGTTTGCTTGCATTTGTGTTTCTTTAAATAAATTATTCAAAACAACACTGGCACTAGAATCACGACGAATATCAATGGTAATTCTCATACCTGTCTGGTCAGATTCATCACGAACACCAGTAATTCCATCAATTGTCTTTTCACGTGCTAAATCAGCGATTTTTTTGACTAATTCAGCCTTGTTAACCATATACGGAATTTCAGTTACAATAATGCGTTCACGACCACTTTTTTCAGTTTCGATATTAGTCTTAGCCCGAACAACAATATTACCTTTTCCGCTTTCATAAGCGCGGTAAATTCCACCACGGCCCATGATAATACCACCTGTAGGAAAATCAGGTCCAGGAATAACTTTCATTAAATCCTTAGTTGTAACATCTGGATTTTTCATGAGCAAGTGAAGGCCACTAATAACTTCTCTTAAATTATGAGGTGGAATATTAGTAGTCATCCCAACAGCAATACCGTTTGCACCGTTAACTAATAAGTTAGGAATTCTAGCAGGTAAAACAACCGGTTCATTTTCTGTATCATCGTAGTTACGTTGCCAATCAATCGTATTTTTATTGATGTCGCGCAACATTTCAACTGCGATTTTACTCATTCTGGCCTCGGTATAACGCATTGCGGCTGGTTCATCCCCATCGACAGAACCAAAGTTACCGTGACCATCCACTAACATGTAACGATATGAAAAGTCTTGGGCCATGTGAGCCATAGCTAGATAAATTGATGAGTCACCATGTGGGTGGAATTTACCCATAACTTCACCAACAATTCTGGCACTTTTCTTATATGGTTTATCAGGTGTAACGCCTAATTCGCTCATTCCGTAAAGAATACGACGCTGTACTGGCTTTAAACCATCACGAACATCAGGCAAAGCACGTGCAACAATAACGGACATTGCATAGTCCAAGAAAGAACTACGCATCGTATTAGTTAAATCAACATTACGGATTCTACGATCTTGTGTTTGATTATCGTTATCCATTTAACTCCTCCTAGGCATCCAAGTTTTCAACGTACTTAGCATTCTTTTCAATGAAATTACGTCTTGGAGCTACTTCGTTACCCATCAACAATTCAAATACTTCGTCGGCATCTTTAGCATATTCTGGACTTACACGATCAAGACGACGGTTTTCTGGGTTCATTGTAGTTTCCCATAATTGTTCTGGATCCATTTCACCCAGTCCCTTGTAACGCTGTACTGTTGGCTTAGGGCTTGGTTGCAAGCTTCCAAGATAGTCATGTAATTCTTCGTCAGTATCAAGATACTTAATAACCTTACCTTGACGAACTTGGTAAAGAGGTGGACGAGCGATATAAACGTATCCTTTTTCGATCATTGGACGCATGTAATTGTAGAATAGTGTCAAAAGTAAAGTTCTGATGTGTGCTCCATCGACATCGGCATCTGTCATAATAATTAATTTATGATAACGAGCTTTAGAAACGTCAAAGTCTGCACCAAAGCCAGTACCTAAAGCTGTGAACAATGAACGAATTTCTTGGTTAGCCAAGATACGGTCCATTGAAGCTTTTTCAACGTTCAAAATCTTACCACGGATTGGCAAAATTGCTTGCGTCAAACGAGAACGACCTTGCTTAGCTGATCCACCGGCTGAGTTACCTTCGACGATAAATAATTCGGAAATACTTGGATCGTTACTTGTATTATCAGCTAACTTACCAGGTAAATTAGCGATTTCAAGTCCTGACTTCTTACGCGTTACTTCACGAGCACGCTTAGCAGCGGTTCTAGCACGTTCTGCAAGTTGTGCCTTTTCAACGATCTTACGACCGACACTTGGGTTTTCCATTAGAAAACGACTAAATGTTTCAGAAAAGGCTCTATCAACAGCAGTTCTGGCATCTGAGTTACCTAACTTAGTCTTAGTCTGCCCTTCAAATTGAGGATTTGGGTGCTTAACTGAAACAACTGCAGTCATTCCTTCACGAATATCTTCTCCGGAAAGATTATCGTCCTTATCTTTTAAAATTTTAGCCTTGTGAGCATAATCATTTACGACACGAGTCAAAGCAGTCTTAAATCCGGCTTCATGCATCCCACCTTCATAGGTGTGAATATTATTAGCAAAGGTCATCAAAGTAGTCTTATAGCCATTTGTGTATTGCAAAGCAACTTCAACATTGATGCCTTCATAATCACCTTCAACATAGATTGGATCATCGAATAAAACTTCGTCACCCTTGTTTAAGAAGGAAACGTACTCTTTGATTCCACCTTCAAAGTGATATACATCAGTTTCTGCTGTATCTTTACGCTTATCAGTAAAGGTTAATTTCAATCCCTTATTCAAGAAAGCAAGTTCACGAATTCTATTTTTTAAGATCTTATCATCAAAAACAGTAGTTTCCGTAAAAATATCTGGATCTGGATAAAAATGAACGATCGTTCCATGTTGATCTAGTGGGACTGTTCCAATTTGCTTCATTTCTTCCTTTACGCGGCCGTGATCAAACGCAATAAAGTACTTCTTGCCATCACGCATAACAGTTACGTCTAACTTAGTAGAAAGAGCATTAACTACAGAAGCACCTACACCGTGCAAACCACCGGATACTTTGTATCCGCCACCGCCAAATTTACCTCCGGCGTGAAGTACAGTAAAGACAGTTTCTAGAGCTGGACGGCCAGTCTTTTCTTGGATATCTACTGGGATACCACGTCCGTCATCTTGGACAGTAACACTGCTATCTTCATTAACAGTGACTTCAATTTTAGTAGCAAAACCGGCCAAGCGTTCATCAATACTGTTATCAATAACTTCCCATACTAAATGGTGTAAACCTTGGGAGCTGGTTGAACCAATATACATACCGGGACGCTTACGAACAGCTTCAAGTCCCCCTAAGACTTGAATTTGACTGGCATTATACTTGTCAGCTTCTTTTTCATATTTTTTAATCTGATCAAGCTTTTTATTGTTATCAGCCATTTACTTCTCCTTTTCCAAACTAATCTTGCCGGATTGAATATGATATATCTTCGGCTTTTTAATTATTTCCCAGGAAATACCTTTCAAATCTGTTGTTGTAATAAAAGTTTGCGTTTTTCCATGAATATAATTTAAAAGCGCGCTTTGAC
This sequence comes from Candidatus Lactobacillus pullistercoris, assembly GCA_018883635.1. GTDB lineage: Bacteria > Bacillota > Bacilli > Lactobacillales > Lactobacillaceae > Lactobacillus > Lactobacillus pullistercoris. Next base: position 23,977 of record JAHLFT010000043.1, on the reverse strand, counting down.
GCCCATGATCTAACTCACTCATAACGTCATCTAATAAAAGTAACGGATATTCATCCGTAAGATGATATACTAATTGAATTTCTGCCAATTTAATACTCAAAGCAATCGATCTCTGTTGCCCTTGTGAGGCATACAAATGTGCATTCCTATCATTCAACTTAAATTCAATATCGTCTCTATGCGGGCCAGAAAGAGTAGTCCCCTTTTTCATTTCCATAATTTTAGTTTTTTGGAAATTGTGAAGTACCTTATGATAAATTTCTTCAGTACTATCACTACTCTTAATCCCTGAAATTGACGGTCGATATGCAATCGTTAATTTTTCACTAGCTAAGCTAATGTGCTCATAGGCCTCGCTAGCAAAATCGCTAAGATACTCTAAAAATTTAAAACGGCGTGAAATAATCTCCGCCGCAATTCCTGCTAATTGATCCGATAATACATCCAAGAAAATTTGATCTTTTGCTTGTCCTTTTGCAAGCTTCTTTAAATAATTATTCTTTTGAGCAAGAACTTGGCGATACTTACTTGCGAAAAATAAATATTCACTATTTATTTGACCAAATTCTTGATCCATAAATTTTCGCCTTAAAGCTGGTGCACCTTTGATTAATTCTAAATCCTCTGGTGAAAATAAAATTGCGTTAAGTTGCCCCACATACTTTGATAGTTTCGGCTGCTCAATTCTATTTATCCAAACTTTCTTACCTTTTTTGGTAATCAATACACGCAAGTTCACATTTACTTGGCTTTTATAAACTTTCCCCATTATATTTGCATAATCTGAACCAAAATGAATTAATTCTTTATCCGTATTCGTTCGATGCGATCTTGTGAGAGCCAGAAAATAAATTGCCTCCAGTAAGTTAGTTTTTCCTTGCGCATTTTTGCCAATAAAAATATTTACATTCGGATCAAATTTAGTATCTATTTTCTCTAAGTTGCGATAGTTTTGAACCACAAAATGATCGAGATACATTATCCCTATTTAAATTTATAATGCACATCGTCAACGACTAATTCATCACCGACATGCAATTTTTTTCCGCGGCGATCTTCGCTTTGTCCATTTAAAAGAACAGGATTTTCTTTCAAATACCACTTAGCTTGTCCCCCGGATGAAATAATACTTTCTTCTTTGAGAAATTGACTCAAGGTAATATAGTCACCCTTAATTGAAAAATCCTTGATAGTACTCACCTTCATTACTTTTTATTACCTTAATAATTATATTCGTTTACCAGCCAAAAAACAAACTAAAACGCCCTTTTTAGGCGATATGAGCGTTTTTTTATAAAAGTAATCTAATCATAGTCTCTTAGACTAAAAATAAATATGGAGTATATTTAAGCGATTATATAAAAAACGCAAACTAAAAAAGCCATCAAATGATGACTTTTTTATTAGTTAAGATTAGGTATTCCAAATTTAGAATGTTCTCACTGGTGTAATTAACTGAATAAACTGCACTTCATCCTTATTTGGAGTAACAGTGAATGGACGAAGTGGTTGCGTAAATTTCATAATTATTGCATCTGTGACGGAAGCACGTAATGCATCTCTTAAATAATCTGGGTTAAAGGAAATAGTTAAATCTGCTCCATCAAGATTTTTAAAACTTACTTCTTCTTCAACGTTACCAATTTCTGCAGAAGTACCGGTTAACTTCACTTGCCCATTTTCTGTATCTAAAGTTAAGTTAACAACATTATTCCGACCCGCGTGTGTAAGCAAACTAGCACGATCAAGAGCACTCGAAAGTTCTGATAAATCGAATTCTACACTAGTTGTACTTTCAGTTGGCAATAAGCGATCAGTATCTGGATAATTTCCATCAAGAAGACGTGAATAAAAAGCAATGTTACCAATTCTAAAGAGAACTTGATTGTCACCTGGGCAAACTGTAATTTCAGGATCTGTTTCACCAATTATTCTAGATAGTTCTTGTAAACTCTTACCAGGAATAATTAAATCGGTCTTTGCTTGCGGTCCTTTTTCTAAAGATATCTTTCTTTCAGATAAACGGTGTGAATCTGTCGCAACTGCTTTTATTTCGTCTGGACTAAAAGTAAAGTGAACACCGCTCAAAACTAATCTGCTTTCTTGAGTAGCAACAGCGAATTGAGTTTCGTTAATAATCTCACGTAAAATTTTACCAGCAATTGTAAATGAAGTTTCATCCGAAATTTCTGGTAAACGCGGATAATTATTTGAATCCAAACCGTTGATAGTAAATTCACTATTTTCAGATGTAATTTTTGTTTGGAAACTTTCCTTTACCTCAAATGAAAAATCTTTTCCTGGAAGACGTTTAACAATTTCGCTGAAGAAACGAGCTGGTAAAACAATTGATCCAGTTGATTCTACTTGTAAATCTTCGCTTACAGGAATTTTGATTTCAATAGAAATATCAGTGTCACTACCAGTTAAAACTAATTGATCTTCTGATAAGTCTAATTTTATGCCACTCAAAATAGGAATAGTTGCTCTTGAAGAAATTGCACGCATAACGTTGTTCAAGTTCTCTATAAACAGATTTCGATTAATAGTAAATTTCATTATTTCCTCCTGTTTTTATGTCAGGTACTTTTTATTAATTATATATTTATATAAATAGTAGTAGTAGGGCCTGTGTTTTATGTTGAAAAGTCAGCTAAACCTTAAGATAACGGAATTGTGCTGGTTAACAACTTGTGTAAAAAGTCCAAAGTTTTCCACAGTGGATAACTTTTTTAGTGTTCGAGCATTTGGCGTAAATCAAAAACGGCAGATTTGATATCTGAGTCTGTTTTTATCTGTTGCTCAATTTTTTCATACGCATGCATAACTGTTGTATGATCCTTACCACCAAATTCTTGACCGATTTTCGGCAAACTAGAATCAGTCAATTCTCGTGAAAGATACATAGCTATCTGGCGGGGAACAACGATTTGTCGAACTCTCTTTTTGCCCTTTAATTCAGCGGTTGAAGTTTGGAAATAGTTGGCGACCACTTCTTGAATTTTAGATATTTGTAATCCGCGATTCTTTTGAACTAGTTTTAAGTCTGCTAAAGCGTCGCGAGCTAAATTAACATTGATATCTTCTTTTTCAATCGTTGCATGAGCTTGCACTTTTACTAAAGCTCCCTCAAGTTCACGAATATTGGTATCAACTTGAGAAGCGACATAATCTAACGTATTGTCATCAATTGTTAAACCTTCAGCTTCAGATTTTTTACGTAAAATTGCAATTCTAGTTTCAAGATCTGGTGGTGTGATTTCAACTTGAAGTCCCCATGTAAATCTAGAAACAAGCCGTTCAGAAAGATCAGGAATTTCTGTTGGCAAACGATCGCTAGTCATAACTATTTGCTTTTGATCGTTGTAGAGTGTTTCAAAAGTATGGAAAAACTCTTCCTGAATACCTTCTTTTTTGGCAAAGAATTGAATATCATCTACTAATAATAAATCGCAAGTTCTGTATTTTTCTCTAAACTGATCTTGCGTTTTGTTTTTTATGGAATTAATAAAATCATTAACAAAAGTTTCACTTTGAATGTAAACAACCTTAGCGTTAGGACGCTCAGCCAACATTTGGTGACCAATTGCCTGCATTAAGTGAGTTTTACCTAAACCAACTCCACCAAAAATAAATAAAGGATTATAAAAACTACCAGGACTATCGGCGACAGCTAAAGCGGCACCTGCTGCTAGTTTGTTACCCTCACCTTGAACAAAATTATCAAAGGTGTATTTATCATTTAATTTCAAATCCTGCGCAAATTCATCTTGAGTATACTGAACTGGAGCTTTTTGTATCTCATGGCGAGGCTCTGGTGTGACAATTCTTTCAGGACCGGTCTCACCTTCAATTTGAAAGGTAGGTAATACTTCAATTCCTGCATAACCATAAGCTGATTGGATTAGTTGAGAAGATAAATTCTTTTCCCAGTATCCTTTAGCTACCGGATTTTGAACAGCAATTTTTAATTCGTGAGAGTTCTTATTAAAAGAAAGAGGTTTAGTATTTTTGAACCATGCATTATAGGCAACTTCATTAAATTGTTCTCGCATTTCATTATTAAAATGTTGCCAAAATTTATCGATATCGAACAAAATAGATTCCTCCATTAATAAAAGCAAATTTATTTTATCATTTTAATTAAAAGTTTTCCACAAGTGAAAAAAAGTAATTCAGAATCTACAGGCTGTGGATTACTATTCTAATAATTCTTTAATAGTCTGTGCGAATATTTAAATAGTTTATGTTTTATACAAGTAAACTGTGCATAACTTTTTGCATAATAGCAATAATTTAAGTGAACTTTTAGCAGCACTATCCACAGGCTGTGGATTATTTTTTGAACACGCTGTGTCTTGTGGATAATGTTGCGAATTATTTTGTGAATTGCTAATCTGTGGATAATTTATTTTGAAAAATATCCACAAAAAATGAATAAAAAATTTTTTATCAATGGTAAGCTTTTTCAGATTTTACTTGGTTTTTTTGGCTAATCATGCTATTCTAGATAAGAAATTGTGCAGTTAGCACAGAAAAATTGGAGGTGCATTTTATGTCAACTAAGAGAACTTACCAACCTAAGAAGCGTCACCGTTCACGTGTTCACGGTTTTATGAAGCGTATGAGCACATCTAATGGCCGTAAGGTTTTAGCAAGACGCCGTGCCAAGGGTAGAAAAGTCTTATCTGCTTAAAACCACTGAAATCCCAGTGGTTTTTTTAGTTTTGTAGAGTGGAATGAAACGCTTTGAGAAAGTCTTATCGTGTAAAAACTGAAAAGGATTTTCAAAATGCATTTGAAAATGGTGACTCAGTTGCTAATCGTGCATTTGTAATCTATAAGTTAGAAAAGAAAGAAAATAAACATTTTCGTGTAGGTATTTCGGTCGGAAAAAAGGTCGGACATACTGCGGTTATTAGGAACCGGCTCAAACGTTATATTCGGGCTGTAATTACTGAAGAAAAATTGCAAATAGATCCGCATATTGATTTTTTAGTAATTACCAGACCCTACGCTCGCAATTTTGACATGACTGAGGTGCGCAAGAATTTAATCCATGCATTAACCTTGGCTCACGTCATCACAGAGTTGCCAGATGGAATTGAGGAAAATAAGAGTGAAAGACATTCTGACTAAAAGAAATGTCAAACGACTGCTCGCCGTCCTAGCGGTAATTACAATTGCCGTGGTGTTAGCGGGATGTACTCCTGCTGATGCTGGACATCAAGCACCGATTTCTCATACGAATGGAAATTGGTGGGATCGTTGGATCGTTTATTACGTTTCCGAATTCTTATTGTGGCTTGCTAAACTTTTAGGAAATAATTATGGTTGGACAATTGTTGTCTTTACTATTCTTATTAGAATCATCTTGTTACCTTTGAATGCTTTGTCAATCAGAAGTACTACCAAGATGCAAAAGATTCAGCCACAAATTAATGAATTGCGTAAGAAGTATCCAGGACGCGATGCAGAATCAAGACAATTATTATCGCAAGAAACTAATAAGCTTTATAAGGAAGCTGGAGTAAATCCGTATACTGGATGTTTGCCTTTATTAATTCAGTTGCCAGTTATGTATGCTTTGTACATGGCAATTTGGCGAACACCACAATTACAAAATGGACATTTTTTATGGATGGATTTAGGTAAAGCTGATCCCTTCTATATCATGCCTATTTTGGCAATGGTCTTCACCTTTATATCAACTTATATTAGTCAAATGTCTACTCCTAAATCAGCTCAAAATGGGATGACAAAGGTAATGACATACGGTATGTCAATCCTGGTTGGGATCATGGCAATTAAGCTCCAATCAGCGATTACGCTTTACTGGGTTATTTCTAATATGTTCCAGGCAGTTCAAACTTTTGTCTTACAAAATCCGATTAAGTACAAACGGGAACAAGAAGCAAAAGCTAAAGCAGAACGTGAGCGCAAGCATCGCATTAGAAAAGCTTATAAGCGTTTAGGACGCAAAAAATAGAATATTTAATCTAATTCATTTTTAGATAAAGTAGTCAAAGTGCTTTATCCATCATGATCATTGTTTCATGGTGGTATAATGCACTTTTTTTATTAAATAAATAAGGAAAAGTGATTATTATGGCTCAAACTTTAACCGAATTCGATACAATTGCAGCAATTTCCACGCCCATTGGTGAAGGTGGGATTTCAATAGTACGTATGTCTGGTGAGGATGCAGTCAAAATCGCTAATAAAGTATTTAAAGGCGCTAATTTGACTGAGGTTTCTACTCACACTATTCATTACGGTCATATTGTAGATCCAGAAAGTAAGAAAGTAATAGATGAAGCTATGGTGACAGTGCTTCGAGCACCTAAGACTTTTACGCGCGAAGATATTGTTGAAGTTAATTGTCACGGCGGAATTGTTGTAACTAATCATATTTTGCAGCTTTTATTGGCTAATGGTGCGCGTATGGCTGATCCTGGCGAGTTTACCAAACGAGCATTTGTTAATGGAAGAATTGACTTAACACAAGCTGAAAGTGTGATGGATATTGTCCGTGCAAAAACTGATAAGGCACGTCAAGTAGCTGTCGGACAGTTAGCCGGAGGACTTTTAGAAAAAATCCGAGCAATGAGAAAAGAGATTCTCGATACCTTGGCTAACGTTGAAGTTAATATTGATTATCCCGAATATGATGCTGATCAAATTACTGCTGATCAAATGGCAAAAACTTCTAAAGATGTTATTGCAGAAATTGATAAACTACTCAATACTGCTCAAGAAGGTACAATTTTACGTAATGGCTTGGCTACTGCTATTGTCGGTCAGCCTAATGTTGGCAAGTCTTCCCTATTAAATTACTTAACTAAAAGTGATAAAGCTATCGTCACTGATGTTGCTGGAACCACGCGAGATACTTTGGAAGAATATGTTTCAGTTAAAGGTGTACCGCTAAAATTAATTGATACAGCCGGCATTCACCATACAGAAGATAAGGTTGAAAAAATTGGTGTTGAGCGGTCCCAAAAAGCTTTGCAGCAAGCTGATTTAGTTTTGCTTTTGCTAGACGGCAGCAAAAATTTAGCAGATGAAGATAAGGCTTTAATAGAAGAAACAAAAAATAAAAAGAGAATAATTATTTTAAATAAGATGGATATTGGACAAAAGCTCAATGTTCAAGAAATGAAGAAATTAACTAATAGTGAAGTTATCTCTACTTCTATTTTGAAACAAGTCAATTTAGATGAATTAGAAAATCTAATTAAGAAACTCTTCTTCTCAGGAATTACAAATTCTAATGATCAAATTTTGGTTACAAATCAGCGTCAATCAGGCTTACTAGCAAAAGCTAAAAAACAGTTAGAGGACGTCATTTCAGCTGTTGAAGACGGTGTTCCGGTTGATATTGCTCAAATTGACTTTAATGGAGCTTGGGATACATTAGGAGAAATTACTGGTGACAGTGCTCCAGATGAGTTAATCAATGCCCTCTTTAGTCAATTCTGTTTAGGAAAGTAGGAAAAAATGAAAACATACGATACTAATGAATACGATGTAATTGTTGTTGGTGCTGGTCATGCTGGCTGTGAAGCAGCATTGGCTAGTGCACATATGGGATTAAAGACTCTAGTTTTAACGATCGGTTTGGACATGGTTGCTTTTATGCCATGTAATCCATCTGTTGGTGGCCCAGCCAAAGGGACTGTTGTCCGTGAAATTGATGCTTTAGGCGGACAAATGGGGAAGAATATTGATGCCACTTATATTCAAATGAGAATGCTCAATACTGGTAAGGGTCCAGCAGTTCGTGCTCTTCGCGCTCAAGCAGATAAATGGCAATACCATGAGCATATGAAGGATGTAATTGAAAATACTGAGAACCTTACTCTTCGTCAAGCAGTGGTTGATGAGTTGATTGTTGAAGACGGAATTTGTCGCGGTGTAATTACTAATACAGGTGCTAGATATCATGCAAAAAGTGTTGTCCTTACTACAGGGACAGCTGCTCGCGGCCGCATCTTTATTGGAGAATTGAATTATTCATCTGGTCCGAACAACACTATTCCAGCAATTAAGTTATCTGAAAACTTGGAAAAGCTAGGTTTTAAATTGCGTCGTTTTAAGACTGGTACCCCACCACGTGTTAACGGTAATACGATTGATTACTCTAAGACTGAAGAAGAACCTGGTGATAAGATTCCGCGCCACTTTTCATATGAGAGTCGCGATGAAGATTATCTAAAGGATCAAATTTCTTGTTGGATGACATATACTAATCCAGTTACTCATGAAATTATTAATGCTAACCTTGATCGCTCACCAATGTTTTCGGGCGATATTGTCGGTGTTGGTCCACGTTATTGCCCTTCAATTGAAACTAAAGTTGTTAGATTTGCAGATAAAAATCGACACCAACTTTTCCTTGAACCAGAAGGTAGAAATACTAAGGAAGTTTATGTAGGCGATTTTTCGACTTCAATGCCTGAAGAAGTACAATTAAAAATGCTGCATACTGTTGCGGGACTTGAACATGCGGAAATGATGCGTCCCGGATATGCCATTGAATATGATGTCATTGATCCATGGCAGTTAAAGCATACTTTAGAGACCAAAAATATTAAAAATCTCTTTACTGCAGGTCAAATGAACGGAACCTCGGGATATGAAGAAGCAGCTGGGCAAGGTCTTATTGCCGGAATTAATGCGGCTCTTCGTGCTGAAGGAAAACCAGGATTTACTTTGGGACGGGATGAAGCTTATATTGGCGTTTTAATTGATGATTTGGTAACTAAAGGTACTGAAGAGCCCTACCGTCTTTTAACTTCACGCGCCGAATATCGCTTAATTTTACGTCATGATAATGCTGATCTTCGTTTGACTCCATATGGTCATCAACTCGGACTTATTTCAGATAAACGTTATGCAGCTTTTGAAGAAAAGAAAAAGAATATTGTTGCTACTAAAGCCAAGTTAGCTACAATTACAATCCACCCTACTGATGAAGTGCAAGAGTACTTAGATAGCATTGGACAAGATAAGTTAAGTGCAGGTCTTAAGGCAGACATATTTTTGCGTCGTCCGCGAGTAACTATTGATGCAATTGAAAAGTTGACTGGTGAAGTTATTTCGCCAGATCGCTATGTTAAGGAACAAGTTGAGATTAACATCAAATATGCAGGTTATATCAAGAAAGAACAAGTTCGGATTGATCGCTTGCATCGTCAAGAAGCTAAGAAGATACCTGTAGACATTGATTACAATGCGATTGAAGGCCTAGCGACAGAGGCAAGACAAAAGTTTGAAAAGATTCGTCCTGAAACTTTAGCGCAAGCAGAACGAATTTCTGGTGTTAATCCAGCTGATTTAGCGATCCTAAGTGTATATATTCAAAATGGACGTTACAGTAAGTTGAAAAAATAACATTATTTAGAAAGATCAAGGGATAATTCATTTCTTGATCTTTTTTTGACTCTAAAAAAAGAAAAATAAAAAAATTAAAACCTATATAAAAAAATATAATATAGAATAAACTAAAAAATACGGTCAATTTTGCTAACCAATTCACATGAAAAAGCGTTATCACAAAGCAATTTATAATCATGTACTTATGATAGTTTGTGAAAATAGTATCTTTTAAAAAGCGCTTACATCATTGATAGAATGCGATTAATAATATTTGTAAATGTGAAATAATATGTTTTAATAGATTATGAAAGATTTATTTTGTTAAGGAGATGCACTTAAATGACAAAAATTAACGGCGCAGACGCCATGTTTAAAGTTTTATATGATTGGCACATTGATCATGTCTTTGGTTTCCCAGGTGGTTCATTCGACTCAAGTATGAATGCCATTCACAATTGGAAAGACAAGATTAAGTTTGTCGAAGTACGTCATGAAGAAGCAGGTGCTTTAGCTGCTTCTGCTGAGTACAAGTTAACTGGTAAGCTTGGAGTATGTTTCGGTTCAGCTGGACCTGGTGCTGCTCACTTGTACAACGGTTTGTACGATGCTAAGTATGACAAGACTCCAATGGTAGCAATCGTTGCTAACGTTCCAACTAGCCGTCAAGACATTGACTTCTTCCAAGCATTTGATGAAGACAAGTGGTTCTTAGATGCTAGTGTATGGTGTGGTCAACCTAAGACTGCTGATTTAATTCCAACTTTGATGGATGAAGCTATTCGTCAAGCTTATGCTAAGAAAGGCCCAGCAGTTTTAATTATTTCTAAGGACCTTGGTTGGCAAAAGATCGAAGACAATTTCCGTGTAACTTACCAAAACCACGTAAAGCCAAACTATGCTGCTCCAACTAAGGAATCAGTTGAAGAAGCAGTTAAGCTTCTTAAGGAAGCTAAGAACCCAGTGGTTTACTTCGGTAACGGCTGTCGTGAAGCTGACGCTGGTAAGGAATTAAAGGAATTTGCTGATAAATTCAAGACTCCACTTCTTTCATCATACCTTGGTAAAGGTATTGTTGAAGATAGCTTCCCAGCATACATGGGTACTATTGGTCGTATCGGACCTAAGACCCCTAACGAAATTCAAAGTCACACTGACTTAGTTGTTTGGGTTGGTAACAACTCACCATTCTCAGTGCTTTGGTTCCCTAAGGATGCTAAGGTAATTCAAATTGATGTTGATTCAGACAAGCTCGGTAAGCGTCACTCAGCTGATGTTTCAATGTTAGCTGATGCTAAGAAGAGTTTACGTGCTATCATCGATGCCGGTGAATCACGTGCTGAATCGCCTATTTACAAGGCTGCTATTGCTGACCGTGAAAACTGGGATGCATGGCACGAAAGCTTTGTTGATTCAGATGACATGCCAGTACGTCCTGAACCAATCTTTGATGTAATTAACAAGGAAGCTGCTGACGATGCTGTCTTTGCAATCGATGTTGGTAACGTTAACGTTGATCACTGCCGTTTGCTTAAGATGCATGATGATCAAAAGTGGACTACTTCAGGCCTTCACGCAACTATGGGCTACGGTGCTCCAGCAGCATTAACTGCCGCAACTGTATATCCAAAACGTGAAGTATGGCAATTAGCCGGTGATGGTGGTTTTGCTATGATGAACCAAGAACTTTTGACAATGGCTCGTTACAACATGCACGTATTGAACATTATCTTCACTAATGAAACTCTTGGTTACATCGAAGCAGAACAAGAAGATGAATCTCACCAACCATTATCAGGTGTTATCATTCCAGATAACGACTGGTCAAAGGTTGCTGAAGGTATGAACGTTAAGGGTGTAGTTGTTCACACCAAGAAGGAATTCGAAGATGCCGTTAAGGAATGGAAGACCATGGACGGTCCAATGCTTATCGACGTTAAGTACACTCACGAAATGCCTTACTCAACTGAATTAAATAGCCTTGACGATCCAGCCTTCGTCAAGAAGTATCAAGCAGAAGCATTGAAGCCATTCAGCTACTTCGCAGATAAGTATGGTTTGGAAACTGATGCTGCATCAGGTGCATCTCAACATGAAGAAGCATCAGAACCAGATCCAGAACCAGAACCAGATACTGTATCAGGTGCTTCACAACACTAATCTGTTTGATAAAAAATGAAAAAGCGAAACCTTTCGGTTTCGCTTTTTTTATGCTCTACTTGTATAATATAAGTTGAATAAATCAAATGGAGGAAATTTTATATGCAACAATTCGGCGTTATTGGCTTATCTGTTATGGGAAAGAATTTAGCCTTAAATGTTAGAAATCATGGCTTCTCTGTTTCAGGTTTTAGTATTGATAGGCCTGAAGTAGATGCTTTTGCTAAATATGAAGATGACAAGCTTAAGCCCACTTATACTTGGGAAGAATTTGTTAATTCATTAGAAAAGCCACGTAAGATTTTGATTCAAATCATGGCTGGTAAACCTGTTGATGAAACTTTAAAGAAATTATTACCTCTTCTTGATAAAGGCGATATTTTAATTGATGGTGGTAATTCTAATTTCCACGATACTACTCGTCGTTTTAAGGAAATGGAAAAACATGGTATTCACTTTATCGGAATGGGAGTTTCTGGTGGTGAAGAAGGAGCTTTAAACGGTCCTGCCCTTATGCCTGGTGGTGATGAAGAAGCATATAATGAAGTTGCTCCAATTTTAGAAGCGATTGCTGCTAAGACACCTGAAGGTCGTGCTTGTGTCAGCTACATTGGACCTAGTTCAAGTGGTCACTATGTAAAGATGGTTCACAACGGAATCGAATATGCTATTATGCAAGAATTTGCTGAAGTTTACGATATTTTACGTAAGATTGCCGGTAAGAGCAATGATGAAATGTCAGAAATTTTTGCTAAATGGAACAAGGGTCGAGTTGAAGCTTACCTTACTGAAATTACCAGCAATGTTTTAAAGCAAAAAGATGACCTAACACCTGATCATGTCATTGATCATATTTTAAACGTTGCTTCTTACAAAGGTACTGGTAATTGGATGCTTGAAGATGGTGTTGCTCTTGGTGCTCCAATTAGCGTTGTTGCAGAAGCAGTTATTGCTAGATTTATGTCTAAAGCAACTACGCGTGAAGGTAAAAGTGTTGTATGGAACGGGGATGTTCCTGCTGATTTAATCGATAATCTTGAAAAGGCATTGCAATTATCTCAAGCTGTCGCATACGCACAAGGATTTCAACAATTAACGATGGCTGCTAAGGCATATGACTGGAATTTACGTTATCCATCAATTGCCCAAAACTGGGAAGCTGGATGTATTATTCGTTCATCAATGTTGAAGGACATTGAAAAAGCTTATGAAGGTGGAAAGAAACTTGAAGTTCTATTCCAAGATCCATACTTCAATAAATTAATGGAAGAAAACATTCATGCGTTGCGTAAAATTGTAAGTTTAGCTGTTAAGGCTGGTATCCCTACCCCAACTTTGAGCGCATCACTTAATTACTTAGAATCAATTTTTAATCCAAGTTTGCCAGCAAACTTAATTCAAGGTCAACGTGATTACTTTGGTGCACATACTTACCAAAGAAATGATCGTGAAGGTACTTTCCATACTGAATGGTATGAAGAAAAATAATTGTTTCATGTGTAACACAAAAAAGAGATCTCTACTGAGATCTCTTTTTTTGTGGTTAATGTAGAGCTATTATCGAATTTTAAATTAAATTGCTGTAAAATTATTCTGTCAGTCTATTTATATAAAGAGAAGAGATATTTATGAACAGAGACAATACAGAAACATTACGATTACTAGTTCAATCGATCCTTGTCGGGATCTTGACTGGAGCAGTAGTTGGAATTTTTAGATTCGGTATTGAAAAGACTTCTAGTTTTTGGCTTAAGCTCTTTTCAATGGCCCATCAAAATCCTGTGTGGTTTCTAGCCCTTATCATCGGTTTTATTGCAGTAGCTGTGATTGCGGGTTATTTTGTCAAACAACAACCACATGTCGGCGGATCTGGTATTCCAGAAGTAAAGCTAGAATTACAAGGGAAATTATCAGTTAAATGGTTCCCTATTCTATGGCGAAAATTGATTGGTGGAATTTTGGTAATTGGAACTGGTTTATTTCTTGGACCAGAGGGACCTTCGCTTCAATTAGGTTCATCGATTGGACAAGGTGTTGGTGAAGGTTTTAATCAAACTAAGACTAATTCCCGAGTGTTACTTGCAACAGGTGCTGCCAGCGGTTTATCTGCTGCGTTTGGTGCTCCACTTTCAGGACCTCTTTTTGTATTAGAAGAAGTCTTCCATAACTTTTCACCACGCGTATGGATGAATGCATTAGCGGGAGGAATTACGGCTAATTTTGTGGTTTCTAATTTCTTTGGTTTAAAACCATCACTAGCAATTCCTTATAATCATTCTTTTCCAATCGTGCTTTATTGGCATTTAATCCTACTGGGACTTATACTTGGGCTGCTTGGTCATCTTTATAAAATCGGGCTATTTAGTTTAAAGAAAATCTATAAGAAGATTACTATTATCCCTTCTTGGCTTTATGGAATAATTCCATTAATTATTTTGATTCCGATCGGCTATTACTGGCCGCTTATTACTGGTCCGGGTAATCGTTTGATCTTGTCTTTATCAAAAACGATTACTAGTCAGGGATGGATTACAGTTGGAATATTAGCCTTTTTCTTTATCTTGAGAATAGTTTTCTCAATTGTATCTTATGATTCGGGACTTCCAAGTGGGATCTTTTTACCAATCTTAACTATGGGTGCTTTAATCGGAGCAACTTACGGAACTTGTATGGTACAACTAGGATTATTACCACAAAAGTTAGTCGTAAACTTGGTTATTTTCTCAATGGCTGGATTATTTGCGGCAATCATTAGAGCCCCATTTACTGCTATTATCTTAATCACGGAAATGGTTGGGTCACTACTGCACTTAATGCCACTTGCTGTAGTTGCCTTTATTGCCCTTTTGGTAGATGAATTATTAGGTGGACGTCCAATCTATGACAGCTTAGCTGCTGCAATGCAGGGTAAAAATGGTGTAGCAAAGGCTGCGGGACGTGAAGATCAGTTGACGGTTCCGGTTTATGAAAGCAGTCAATTAGTGGATAAGAAGGTTGCAGACGTTGATTGGCCTCATAATACGCTTGTGAAAATGATTAGACGTGGTAGTGAGGAAATTATCCCTAATGGGCAAACGGTGATCGCAGGTGGCGATATGCTGATTCTGGCGGTAGATCAGAATAAACGTGGTGAAGTTTATGATGCAATCAAGAAATTACAGGAAGTTGAATTAGACGGATAAAATAAAAGTGATAACACAAAAGCGAATTGATTACTTATATAATAATCAATTCGTTTTTTATCTTGTTTAAAAAAGTTAATGCTCGACAAGAATATGATTGATATTTTCTTTAATAAATTTTCCTCGCTTCCCTGTTAACATAAAGATTGCAAAGACGAGTTCGATAATAAATAAAATTAAGATGACTAAGTACGGCGAAGTTGTAATGGATGTGGTGCTTCTAATGGAAAAGCTTCAAATTATAGTATAGCTTGGAGTATGTATCATCATTAATAAATAAAAAAACTTCCAGGAAAATTATTCCCGGAAGTTTTTATTTTATTCTTATTTCTTCTTAAATTTAGGAGAAGTTTCCGGTGCCCAGATAAGGCAAACCACAAAACTGAATAAAAGTACAATTGCACATACCATCATTGATAAGTTTGCACTACCAGCATTGGTTAAGACTGGAAGTAAAAATGTACCGGCAGCCGCACCAAAACGACTAATCGTGATACATGTTCCTACTCCCGTTCCACGTACTTTGACATCAAACAATTCAGTAGTGTATGGATAGTCTAATACTAAACCTGAAGACAAGATAACGGCAAAAATAGCAAAGATAGTTAATTTAACCATTGAGTCAATGTGTGTTAGGAATACTAGACTTCCAATTAATAAACCTGAAACCAAAAAGTTTGCGATTAAGAAAGCTCTTCGACTAATCTTATTAAAAATAAGAATTCCAAGTAACACACCGATGAACATCCCGCCGTTGTAAATTACACCGGAAATTTTCGCATCAGTAACTCCCATTCCTTCCAAAAGAATTGGTAAGAAAATACTAATTCCAAAGAATGCGAAGGCTTGGCAAGCGTAGTAAATACCACCTACCAAAGTATGACGTAGGTATTTTTTAGAAAAGAGCGTCGCAAAAGTAATTTCATTTGCGTCCTTAACCTTTTTCTCACGCTTAAAGAAGCGCTTAGGCAAACGCCACTTTCGTCCCATATGCTTTTGAATAACTTTGTTTGCCTTTTTTACCTTTCCTTGACTAGCAAGCCAAGTTGGGGATGCTGGCAAACGGAATAAGGATCTAAAAATGGCTGGGATTAAGGCGATGATTCCTCCACTAGCTAAAAGGACTTGCCAAGTATATGCTCCAAAGCCGGTTACAAATGTACCAACAATGTATGAGGCGATGAAACCAATTGTCCAATAAATTAACAAATGACTCTGGCGCTTACTGTCCTCGCCCTTAGGGAGCCATTCAGTTAGAAGTGCATTCCCAACTGTGTAATCAATGGCAATCATCAGTCCAATCGCAACTCTAATAATGAAAGTTAGGAGTAAATTAGACGTTAATAAATGTAAAAATGAAAAGGCAGCCAAAATGTACATATTGATCATGAGCATTTTACGGCGCCCAATTTTATCTGATAAACGGCCAATAATTAAACTACCAGCTAATCCAATTAATGCACCAGCACCGATTAAACCGGTCCACAAATCACTGATTTTGATGTATTCAGCTGCATCAGATAATGCCGTACCCGAAATGCCAAGTGCATAGCCACAAGCAATTTGCCCAAGTATTACAGCGACAAGCACGCTAACGTGGACTGACATTAAAGGTGCGCGTTTGTAATTTTTTCTTTCTTTTATAAATTTTTTCTTTTTTTGATTTTCCTTCATAAGAAAAGATAAGTGTACCAATACTTATCTAGCAAACATCCTCTCCCTTCAAAAAAGCATAAAATATATAAATAATTTTAACAAAAATCTCGTATTCATGCAAAAAACGCCGTAGTTACTAGCTTTTGCTAATAAATACAGCGCCTAATTGTTGATATTAGTTTTTATTTTTACTTTTTGTAAAACGTGTCATTTACCGCACGTGTGATGGCGATTTTATCATGAGCATAAGATAACCCACCTTGGATATAAAGTCTGTATGGTGGACGAATTGGACCGTCAGAAGAAAGTTCAATAGTTGAACCTTCAGTGAAGCTTCCAGAAGCCATTACTACTTTATCTTCATAGCCATCTTGGTGGTAAGGAATTGGATCCACAAAAGAGTTCATTGGAGAATAATGTTGAATCGCAGCACAGAATTTTACCATTGGATCAGGTTCACCAAAAGTAACCGTTTGAACAATATCAGTTCGTGGGTCATTCCACTTAGGTGCGACTTTCATTCCCATTTCTTCAAGTAAAGCAGCTGTGTAAACCATTCCCTTTTGTGCTTCACCTGTTGTATGAGCTGCCATGAAGAAGCCTTGGTAAATGTCGCGTAAATAACCCCAAGTTGGCCCTTCGCCTTTACCAGCACCAGGTACGTTTAATCTAGAACCAGCTTGTTCAATTAAATCTTTACGGCCAACTAAGAAGGCACCGCCTTTAACAATTCCGGCACCTGCATTTTTGAAGAGTGAGCCAGCCATAATGTCTGCACCGTAGAAAGTTGGCTCCTCACATTCAGAAAATTCGCCGTAGCAATTATCAATGAAGATGTTAACGTCAGGTCTAACTTCTTTGACGAATTTAAGCATCTTCTTGATTTTTTCCATTGTGAAACTAGCACGAACGGCATAACCAAGAGAACGTTGAATAGCAACAACTTTGATTGATTTATCTTGTAAATCTTTCTTAGCCTTTTCATAATCAACTTCGCCATTTTCAAGCAGTTCTGTTGCTTTGAAGTTAATACCCCATTCTTTCATGTTGCCAGGTTTGTTGCCAGCAAGTCCAATGACTTCTTGAATAGTATCGTATGGTGTACCGGTTAAATAGTAAAGAGTGTCATTTGGACGAAGCATACTGAATAAAGCTGTCGCAATCGCATGTGTACCAGATGAGAATTGCGGACGAACAAGTGCATCATCAGTTTTAAAGTAATCTGCATAAATTTGTTCGATTTTATCACGTCCTACGTCATCATAGCCGTAACCTGTTGATGGCACGAGATCCTCTTCACCAACATTATGCTTTCTAAATAAATCAAGTACACGTTGTTGATTGTATAAAACTTGCTCATCGATTTCTTTTAAACGTGGTGCAATTTTTTTATCAACTTTATCGACTTTTTCTTGTAATTCTTTTGGTAAATTTTCTTTCCAAGATAAAACCATATTTTCTCCTCTTTTTTTAGTTATCGTCTAAATTATAGCGAGTTGGTAAAGTTCTCACAACTGCTTAGTGCATGGATTCTTATGGAAAATAAAAATGGAGATCTTATGTCTCCATTTCTTTATGCTTTTCATTTGTTAGTTAAGTAATAAATTATTTATGTTTTACTAGGCCTTTTCAATCTTACCAGCTGCAATTGGTAAAGTAGTGTTAGCGTCATAACTCATTACGCAGCCGCCTACCGTGTCAGGTAGTTCAAGGCCTTTAGGGACACCATGAACGTAAACAACCCGTTTATCCAATTGCAAATCATCAGTTCCGAAAGCATCTTTAAACTTAGCTTGTAAATCCTTTAACGGCACATCAATTTCATATTCATAATGCCCTTCACTGTCAGCTACAGGGTAACCGTCATGAGGTATATTCATGTCTTGTGGCGCATCATCTAATGGAACCATAGTTGTGCCAGATACTTCTTCAGTTTCTGGTAAATCGATAAAACCATCATGATTCTTATCTTGAGCCATTGTTGGAACGTTAGCGTCTTTACCGTCGGCAAAACCGTGGAAATGTTCCCAGTGTTCAATATTCTTTGGTGTATCAAACATTTCAACTTTGATATGTAAAATATCGCCATTTTCAGTAAATTCAGCGATTCCATGAGGATTACAGCTAATTTTATCAGCGTTTAAAGCATTAATTTTTGCAACATATTTTGTCATCTTGATAGTCCTTTCTATATTCTGCTATGTATGCCTACATCATACTATTGTTTTAAATAAAATACTTTGTTTAACACTTGTTGAGATAATTATATAAAGTGAGTGCTATAATAAAATTGATTTAAATCAAGAAAATAGAAAAGATGAAATTTATGGCAACACATTCGCCGATAGCCTGTCTGAGTAAAGCTGCACTTTTTACGGATTTACCAACTGAATTAAAAGAGGAAATAGTATCGATATCAACACATAGGCAGAAGTTCGGTAAGGGAAGTATTATTCGAAGACCGCTTGATGGTAAAGATGGCATGATTGTTATCGATCAAGGTAAGGCTAAAGTTTATAACCTTTCCAAAGATGGTAAGGAAGTAGTATTAGGAGTCTTAAATAAAGGAGATATTGAAGGCCAGCAACATTTATTTAAGCAATCAAAGAATGAGAATTATATTGAAGCACTGGAAGATACGTGGGTGTGTTCAATTAAAAGAAATGATTTTCAAGATTTGTTGCAGAAAACACCAGATTTATCACTTAACCTGTTAAATAATTTTGGTGAAAAATTAGTTGCAATTGAGCGCAATTCAGTATTGAGAAACACACTGGATGCTAAAAAACGGATAATGTTCTATTTGAATGACTTAGCCAATAAAAGCGGAAGCAATGAAGTTGAATTGCAGTTGAAAAAGAAAGATTTGGCCAGCTATTTAGGAATTACTCCTGAGACCTTTAGTCGAAAATTAAAGGAATTGGAAAAGGACGGAAAAATAAAAGTTAATAAACGGAAGATTCAAATCTTAGATAATAAAAAGGCGCAGCTTTAAGCTACGCCTTTTGTTTCACCAGCAATTTTAGTTTTATTTAATAGTAATGAGCTACTTACAACTGAAACTGAGGAAAATGCCATTGCCAGTCCGGCTAATTCAGGACTAAGAGTAAAGCCTAATCCCATAAATAAACCAGCAGCAATTGGAATTCCGATTGTGTTATAAATAAGGGCCCAGAAGAGATTTAATTTGATGCGGTTGAAAGTCTTTTTAGAAATATTTAATGCTCTAACAACACCTAATAAATCATTTTGAACGAGAACGATTCCACCAGAATCAATGGCAATATCGGTGCCTGATCCCATCGCGATTCCAACATCAGCGGTTGATAATGCTGGGGCATCGTTAATTCCATCACCAACAAAGGCAACTTTATGGCCCTCTGCTTGTAAAGCTTTAATTTGATCAGCCTTTTGTGTTGGTAAAACGCCAGCAATTACCTGATCAATACCGACTTCTGTAGCAATTGCCTTAGCAACTTTTTCGTTATCACCGGTAAGCATGATCGTTTTTAAACCGCGATTATGAAGCTCATGCATTGCTTCTTTAGAAGACTTTTTCGGTGCATCTTGAATTGCAATTACACCAATTATTTTCTTACTCAAGCCTACGTAGACAACCGTTTTAGCTTCATTTTGTAATTTCTGTGCTTGCTCTTTTATTTCCTGGGAAATATTAATATTTTCAAGCAAGCGATCACTACCAATAAATGCTGTCTGATCATTGTAAGTGGCTCTTACACCTTTACCTTCAATTGCAGAAAAGTTTTTAACATTTTCTGAGGAAATATTTTCTTCTTTAGCTTTTTTAATAATAGCGGCAGCCAATGGATGCTCAGAATTTTCTTCTAAGCTTGCGGCAATTGTAAGAACTTCATCTTGTTTACCGACAATATCAGTAACTTCAGGTTTACCGACCGTGATAGTACCAGTTTTATCAAAAACAATGGTGTCAATATCATTTGCTTCTTCTAAAACTTCACCGCTCTTGATTAAAACACCCATCTTGGCGCTACGTGCAGTACCAACCATTAATGCAGTAGGTGTAGCCAAACCGAGTGCACAGGGACAAGCAATCACGACTACAGCAACAGCAAAGAGCATTGCTTCAACAAGTGGTGCATTTAAGAAGGCATACCAGATAATAAAAGTTAAAATCGCAATTATTATTACTGCAGGCACGAAAATATTAGATATTTTGTCAGTTAAATTTTGAATTGGAGCGTGGCTAGTTTGGGCCTTTTTAACCATTTCAACGATTTGGCTAAGCATGGTATCTGAACCAACTTTAGTGGCTTTAAATGTGATTGTACCATTGCTATTAATTGTTGAACCAAATACGCTATCGCCTACTTTTTTAGTTACTGGCATGCTTTCACCGGTAACCATTGATTCATCGACTGAGGAACTACCATCGGTAATAACACCATCAACGGGAATTTTTTGGCCAGGTTTTACTCGGATTAGATCCCCTACTTTGACCTGATCAAGTGGTAATTTAATAAATTTACCATTGCGAAATACTTCTGCATCCTTTGCCTGTAGATCCATTAACTTAGCTAACGCATTTGAGGCATTATCATGCATCTTTTCTTCCATTGCGTCACCGAGTAAAACAAAAACTGTGACAAAAGCAGCACTTTCAAAATATACTTCACGGCCCGTAAACATTGCAAAAATGCTATAGAAATAAGCTACAGAGGTACCTATAGCGACTAAAGTATTCATATTAGCTTTATGCTTTTTAAAAGCACCCCATGCGCTTTTCCAATATGGAATAGCTGAAATCGCCATAATAATCGTCGTAGTGATCAAGGCAATCCAATTATATCCAGGCATTATCCAATGAAATGGCATGGTAAACATTTGAATAAGCATTGGAATTGCCAGAATAAATGAAATCCAAAACCGCTTAATGTTTGAAAGTTTCATTATTTAACGACCACCTTTCCATGAAACATATCCATCCCACATGCATAGTTGATGGTTCCAGGTTTATCAGTTGGAATATTTACGATAACCTCTTTTTTACCATCAAGTTTTTCATCAATTCCTAAATCTTTAAAAACTACTTCGTTCATACAGCTCATACTATCCGAAGGGATAAATTTTAATTGAGCAGGTTTACCTTGTTTAAAAGTAATCGTTTCAGGTTTATAACCATGATTTTTAACATTGACGACAACTTTTTTAATTTGATTCTTAGAAAATAAATTCATCATTTTACAATCACCTTTCCATGAAACATATCCATCCCGCATGCATAATTAATGGTTCCAGCTTTGTCAGTGGGAATATCGATTTTAGTAATTTTTTGTTTGGTTAAATCTTCATTGATACCTAATTGCTCAAAGACGACATGAGAAAGACAAGCAGTTGAATCTTCCATTTTAAAATTGAGCTGAGCAGGAACGCCCTTCTTTAAGACTACAGTTGCAGGTGAGTAACCACCGTTAACTACGACTGTCGCGGTTTGCTCATTATTGGCAATAGTGCTTTCCTCAACTTTTTCAGTGTGTTTACCAAAGAACCACCAAAGAATAAAAGCAATTAAGATTAGACCAACGATAATAGAACTGATTTGTGTAATATTCATTTAGCTACTCCTAACACATAAAATTTTTATTTGAAAGACAGTTGCAGGGTACCTTGTCTGGTGCCGTTTTTTCTTTTTCGGCAATTTCAGACTTGAGCTGCTTTAGATCGACTTTTGAAATTGGTGAATCGGCTAGTAGTTTTAAAAGAACTTGACCTTTGTGCATGTCGCACATCTTATTTAAAAGATCATTTGCGGCTTCAAACATCATATCTGTTTGATTGATTGTTGCAGTATAAATAAAACGTCTACCGTCCTTTTTGGTCGATAATAGGCCCTTTTTCACTAGTCGGCGTAGTAAAGTCTTGATAGTTGATTCGGACCAATTCTTTTTTGTTTGTAATTCATTAATCACTTGGGTTGAACTTACTTGTTTTAAAGTCCAAATAATTCGCATTACGTCCCATTCACTATCAGAAATTGATCGTTCATTTTCTTGTAAAGGTTTCATACTTATTTTCCTTTCGTTTACAAATGTAACTATACACTTTTAATTTACAAATGTAAACATAAATACAAAAATAAAATCTGCCAAATTATTTGGCAGATTTTGTTAATTCGCAATATTTTTAAGTTTGTATACTCTATTTCCTATTACATCATGGCTTTTATTTCTCTTATGATATGCGACAGTGAGATTAATATTTTTACCACTGAGCTCAATGCCTTCTAACTCAGTTGCAACCTTCTTCCAATGAGAATTGTTTATTTTGTAACGTGTCCAATCAGAACTGTTAGTTGCATTCCACGGAATTTTTACAACTTCACGTGGGAAAGAACTATTTCTTGAAGCTGGCTTCAATTCTCTTGAAATATATATCGCCTTTTTATTATCAATTTCATAGCCTTGAATCGAATTTACTTGATTAGGACCGGTACCAAAGAATTTATTAATGTGAAAGGCTGAAACTGATTTAACGTACTTTAAATTAACAGTTTTCTTAGAATGATGTGCAGCCTGATTTAACTTTGAGTTAATTTCTTTAAAATTGTAGATAGCGAAATGACCATTATTTTTAGTATCTACAGTTCCGATTAAAAGCCATCTGCGATTAGGTGAGATGGCTACTTCTGATCGTTTTAAAAGTGGATAATCTTTTTGAGCCATATCAGTTGCATAGTTTAAGTGAGTCAATCGCGGTAAATTATGCAACTTGCTGATCGTCTTTCTTTTCTTTGGGTATTTAACTCTTGCTATTTCAGTATCCCAATAGTAGTTTTCACTAGGATGTTTTACGGGCTTTGCACCAACTAACCAGCTATTATTTCCAGCATAAAGCCAAGTTTGAGTATGACCAAAATTCTTTAGACGTAATTGATGCTTGCTAGAAAATTTAATCTTTTTATGATGTCTCGTCTTTGCAACCCGTCTAACAATAATGTCGTTATGGATAACTTGCAATGTATATAGGCTTTTATGCGTATTAACCGTTTTTTGTACTACATATTTTGGCAGCTTGGTTAATTTATACATAAAATGAGCTGTCATATGGTGAAAGCTAGCAGCGCTGGCTGAATCTGAAAATGCGAATGTACCAACTATAAATAAAGATATAGTGATAAAAAGGATATTACTAATTTTTTTCTTCATTGATCTTATCTGTATCTGTTTACTTTTTAAATTCTAAATTAACTACAAACAATATAGTAAATTAAAATCCCGAAAAATAAAATAGGAAATTTAGCAATTATTCTTTAAGGTGAATCAAGTATAACTGCAACTGAATTAATGAAATACTGTTAATATCTAAACAGCAAATGTCATTTAAGCGATAAGTCCGGTCCTTTTTTAACTTATAATTTCTAATAAGTCTTTGAACAATGGAATTATCATCTATTTGAAGAATCCGTCCCATGTTACTTTGTTTACTATTTCTTGCATCAATATCAGTTAAGTTGTTGGCTTCTTTTCTAATCTTTAGAATCTCAATCATACTTGGAATTTCTTTGATGTCTTGGATGCGCATTTTTGTTTTTGAAAGAGAAATTAATGCATATGGATCAATTG
>JAHLFT010000042.1 GCA_018883635.1 Candidatus Lactobacillus pullistercoris | reverse complement strand
TTATTTACAAGAATAATGTCGCCTTTACCGTACCACATACCATCGTCTGTATTTTGCATATCATCGGATAATGCTTTAATCTTGTGATTTACACGGTAAACAGTGAGGTATGACATATCATTGTATTTCTTGGTGAAGTATTTTGCTGCAATGTATGCACTCGTAGCATCATGATATGATTGAACGTATTAAAGCTATCTACACGGAAATTGCTAGCAGATACGTTGCTCCTGGTTACCGTGTGGTTACAGATCATTTACACAATGAAGGGTTTAAAGTTAATAGTAAAACAGTCAGTCGTTTAATGCGCAAGTTTAAGCTATTTGGCTATTCAATTAAGAGTAAAAGAAAATATTACAGCTACAAGGGCGAAGAAAGGGATAGAATCAAACCAGATTTAGTTAAACGACAATTTTTTAGTATTAGACCTAATCGGCTATGGTACACAGATATCACTGAATTTAATCTTAGAAGTAAGAAATTGTATCTCTCACCAATTATTGATGGCTGTGGACGTGATATCGTAGCTTTCAATATCTCACGCAGCCCTAATTTAAAACAGGTTATGACAATGCTAGATGATGCTTTCAAAGACAATCCAGCACTTAATGGTTTAATTTTCCATAGTGATCGTGGTTGGCAATATCAACACAGGGAATACCAACAAGCTTTAATTAAGCATGGTATTGAACAAAGCATGTCTCGTAAAGGTTGTTCTCCAGATGATGGCCTAATGGAAGGGTTCTTTGGCATTCTAAAAAGAGAAATGTTCTACGGTAAAGAGTCTACTTACGCTAATCTTGATGAACTTGAGCAAGCAATCATCAAATACATTCACTATTACAATACAGAAAGAACAAAGGAAAAACTAAAAGGACTGACTCCAATACAATATCGGAATCAATCCGTAGTAGCTTAATATCAATAAAGTGTCCAATTTTCTTGGGTCACTACAATGAAGAGATATCGGTCTTTTCGGATTTTTGATCTATGCTACAGTTTTATCAAAATGATTCTTATCACCTATCGCAACTAAAATGATGTTGATAATGATTAAAATCATAAAGAAAATAAATAAAGAATTAAAACCTTTAAATTGGATAGTAATGAAATTATTTAAAGGCATCGCAAACGCACCAATAATTGATGAAACGGCTGTAACATAAGAGAAGCCTTTATCGAAGGCCCTCTTACCTAAAATTGATGCAGCAAGAGCAGTAATTCCAGTGCCTAGGAAGGTGTAAACTACATCATTAATTCCAGCACCGAAAATTGCTAAGCCAGCGGCATGAGTATTTGTAGCAAAAATTAAAATGATATATGAAATAATTGCTAGAAGTAACCATAAGATACTGCCTTTTTCTGCGCCAATCTTGTCACAAGTTGCACCGATAAGTGGATTTAAGAAAATATCAAAAATCATGGCACTTGTAACCATAAAGCCACCAACTGTTCCTTTAAACCCAGTAGTAATTGCATAAGTAGGGAACATTTGATTTAATACTGCAGGGAATTGGAAAAAGCAAAGCATAATCATCAAAATCCAAAAGGCAGGGGACGCAAAAATTGCTTTTACAGAAATAGATTCTGAATAATTTACTTGTTCAGCAGTAGTGGCTTTTGCGTTTACCTGATATCCATATGGTTTCATACCAGCTTTTTCTGGTGAAAAAACGATTAACAATGAAAATGGAATCGATAGAATACCAACTATAGTGGCTAGGATATTTAAAGCAGCATGCCAACCTAAATTGGAAATCAAATTAGCCAAGACAGGACTCATAATTCCTTGATAAACGGAAGTAATAGCCCAGCATAGGCCAATAGCAAAGTTAGTCTTTTTGACGAACCAGTTATTAATAATTATTCCAACAGGAACAAAAGCTAAAAATGATACTGCAATACCAATAATGACAGCAATAATAAAGAACATCCAGATGGATGAAAAGTGTCCAATTAGAAACAAGCTGGCTGTAATTGCAATGCTGGCAATTAGGTAAATAAGCCGATTATTGACTTTAGCTAAGATATTAGGAATCATTGGCGTCATAATTGCCATTACTAAGACTAAAATTGTGTAATAATACGAAACAGTGACGATCGAAGTGTGCATTGCCTGGCTAATTGGGGTCAAAAAAGATCCCATTAACACCATACTAGAACCTAATCCAGCTGCCGAGATTAGTCCAATAGCAAACATAATAATCCATGGAAAAGTTTTATTTGCTTTCATGCTTTCACACTATCTAAAACTAGTCCCAGAAACTAAAGTTTTGGTTTTGCTCGTAACCAGTTGTAGAAGCTGAAGCACCAGTAACGGCATCAGTTTCATCGATTTTACCCATTACAATGGCACAAACCAATTGTAAATTCTTAGCAACATCGACCATGCGACCAGTCATTTTGCCATTGGTAAAGCCGCCGAGGAAGTAATGCTTGAATGGCTTACCAGTTTCTTTATCTTTACTGTACTTATCAAAGTCCCAAGTATCTTCTTGGATATATTTCCAATAAGCTGAACCTCCGTGCCAAATATCCATGCCTTTGGTTTCAGGATAACGTTCTTCTACAGATTTATCGTAGAGATCGATTGCACCAAAGGTTCTAATCCGATAACCGTGAGTACGTGCTGCTAAATTAAGCATTGCACCTGCTTCACCTGCTTCATAAAGAGCATATGGTGAACGCCAATAGTGCTCTTGATCAAATGGAGTATCATGATCAGTGTATTTTTCTTGGTGATAATCTTGAGCTTTAACATTGTCTGCTAAAACTAAAATAGTAACGGTGCCGTCACCGGTTACTCCCATGTCGTGCAATAAGTTAGCTTGTTCTTTAGAATCACGAATAACGATGTAGTGTGGTGAAGTTAATTCGTGACACCAGGTGTAGTTACCAGCCATGAAAAGAATTTCTTTTAATTCTTCTTTGGTTGGGGCATTTTCTTTGCCCTTTAAGAAGGCTGAAGCTCCAGCAGCGGCAGCAACATTGCCTCTATCTTTTAACCATTCTTTAAGAGCATAACGGCTTAAACCTTTTCCATCTTCAATCTTAGTTACTTGTTGGTTTAAGTAGTTAACTTTTTTATTTAAATTATCAACTTCAGAATTTGCACTGCCATCTTTTTGACCAGCCGCAATTGCAGCAGCTTTACGAATAGCGTTGCTTGTTAAAGAAGCGCCTGTCACAGCATCAATTTTTGAATAATCAACTTCACTGAAGCTGTATTCCATATTTTTATCAACAAATTTTGGAAAAATTTCTTTATTAAACTTTTCAATTGCTTTTCCGCCAACTTTTGGGGTTTCATTTGGCCCTTTTGCTACCATCTTTGAAAGGACGCCGGCACCATTGACACTAATCTTAACTTCAACATCTTCACCCATGCCTTTGGCTTTACCAACAAAATCTGCCATTTTATCTTCCTCTTTTCATTTATAAACTTTTCGAATTCATTTCTTATGTTAAAGTTAAAAGTAAGAATTTCATTCTCATTATGGAATGTTAGTATGACGAATAGGAATACAAGAAAATGGATTTAACACAAGTAAAATGTTTTTTGATTTTAAGTGAGACGCTTAGTTTTTCAAAGACTGCAGATAAATTGTTTATTTCCCAATCAACTGTTTCTAAGAATATCAAACAGTTAGAGGAAGAATTGCAGGTCACTTTATTTGATCGAGAACATCGGCAGATAAAATTGACTCCTACTGGCAGATACTTTTATGAGGGGATGCTAAAGAATTATAATCAAGCTACTAATTTGATTAATAGTTTGAAAGATTATGAAAAGCAGGAAAAAGCGCGAGTTAAACTTGGTTATTCCAATATTCCCTTTGAAGAATATTGGATCCCGCTTTTTCTTAAGATGATTAAAGGGATGAAAATTGATCTTAGTATTAATTTTTTGAATCTGAATTCTTCACCAGATATGAAGAAAATGTTGAAAGATCATGAAGAAGATCTAATTCTTTTTCAAGAGGATTATTTTGCCAATGATTCAGAAATTGGATTTATACCATTAATTAACAAAGGCTATTCATTAATAGCTAAAAAAGATGATCCAATAGCACTTAATTCGTTTGTTGATTTAGAACAATTAAAAGCAAAGAATCTAATTGTATGGGACATGGAACCTAGTTTGCCATCTGTATCACGGTTGACTTCTTTAATAAATAAAAAAGCGCCCAGATCCAGAATCAAAAAAGTTTCAGATTCAGGTATTATTTTAACATTGGTCCGGTCGGATTTAGGTTATGGATTAGTAAATTCAACTTTATATAATCGTAATGATAATGATTTAAGTTATATACCTGTTGATACAGGAATCAAAATGAATTATGGTTTTGCATATTTAAAAAATACAAAAAGTAAACAAGTTATAGATCGTTTAATTCCCATGGCTCAAAATGCAATTACTTTAGTAAAAAATGCATGGTAGAGTTTTTAGCCAATTCACAATTAGAATTGGCTATTTTTGTTAAATATACTGAAATAAAATTTTAAATAAAGACAATATTATACGCGTGGTGCTAGTTAAATCGTTCTAGACAATAAGCTAGATTATAAGTCAGTATTGCAATTTCTAAGCTACTTTGAAAGCCTATCAGACTACGTGCTCGATTGTTCTCGGCATTATAATAGGTCAGAAGCGAAAAGTCGCTTTCAATTGTTCTGCGAATAGCCATCAATTGATGATCATTGTGCTTTTTAGCTCCTGTCATATTTTTACGATATGGTGTCCAAAGTTCATAACCCATTTGTTTTAGCTGTTGATGCAGTCTTTGCCTAAATAGCCTTCGTCGCCAAGAAGATAGTAATTAGATGGATGGGTATTTTCCAGCAGTTCAACTGTCTCCCTGGCATCATGAACTGATGCTTTTGTTACGACATAATCAAGAATGTAACCGTCATCGCTAACAATGGCATGAACTTTGAAACCATAGAAGTAAATTTTTTTGGTGGCCTTATAACCAATGTTGGCATAACCGCGAAAAATTTTAGCACGATAGTTGCGAATTGGTTGGCAAACAGGTACCGGAAAGCTGTCAATGATCAAGAACTGTCCATTCAGGTCAACCTTTTTATT
>JAHLFT010000041.1 GCA_018883635.1 Candidatus Lactobacillus pullistercoris | reverse complement strand
ACCTTTTTTAACTAAGAAATTCATACTGTTTTCTTTTCCTTTCTTGCTTAAGCACTCAATTGTACTTAAAATTAACTTATAAATATTTTTTCGAAAATCAGGCATTATCTTGGCGGGTATGCTTGATTTTTTGTTTTATTGATCATTTTCTGAACTTCGAAAAAGCTTACAATAAGTCTTGTAATTAGGAGCTGGATCTTTTGCATTTACGATGCTCATGAACGATAACAACTATTAAGCTTTTTCTCATACCATTTTTTGGCTTCTTGAAAAGTTAAAGGCAGGAAATCTTCGCCTGGTTTATCACACTCATATGGAGCCTCATATGGTGAATAGCCATTTTTGTCAACCTTTCTTTTAAGTCTCTGCATTATCTTGATGAATATGCTTAGACTTTTTTACTCTAAGATGTTTTTTAATAAATTTGGGCGTTACATGAATCGGTGTTATCCGTCTTGCTAGTTGATCAAATGTGTCAACTTGACGGTCTTTAATATAAGTAGACATGTAAAAATCTTCCGGAGAGTAGGGCGTTGTAATCAGAAGCTCCTCCAAGCTTAAAATAGCATCTTTGTAACGCCGAGGGGAGGCTTTGTGGTGCTGGTAGGGATCCAAAATTCGAAGCAAATCTGAATAAGCAAAATCATCTGGCCGCAAATCATTCAAAATTACATAGTGTTCACCATGATAGGTTTGAAAATAATCTCTGCTGCTTCCTAAAATGGCGTAATTCTTATCACGGAGAACATATTCCGCATAACGCGTTTTTCCTACGCCAGCTGCACCCCATAGCCATAAAGTATGCATTGGCTTGCCAGCAAAAGACTTTAACCATTCTTCATGTTCTTTTTCAGCCCTCAATTCGGTAATCTGATCAACTAGCTTTTTTCTTTTAGCTAACTCAGTAATACCAATTTTTGCTTCCAGCTCTTTATATGTGATTTTGCTTTGAGCGTATTGATCAATCAACGAATTAATGTACTTAGGACTTAACTTAATCTTGCTTCTGATTGATTTCATACGCTTGGGGAAATCAAACGATGCAACTACTTCTGAAGCTTTATAAACATGTTTCCCTTGCTCTTGAGCTTCATCAGTTTCATGTAATAGGTATGAGTACGCGTTGGCAATTCTGCCTTTCCAAACTTGCACATATTGATTTTGATCATTAAACAATTGAGCAATACTACTAATTTTTTGAGGATTTTCATACTTCAAAACAGCATGAAAATGTGGCCGAATCAACTTTCCATCTTTATCGTGCTTAGGATCTTTATCATGCTTGATATAAGCCCACTCTAATGCTCCTGACTGATTCATGATCTGTTTAAAATCAGATTCCTTAACTGATAAATGATCTAGATCCTGAACATACATGAATTGTCTCGCTCTAATTTCCTTTTTCATTGCTGCCCCCAAAATCTGCATTATCTAGGCAAAAGTTGAGTAGATCCTGCATATCCTCGAATGAGAAATCAATTTGCTGTTTAGACTGTGGCACTGATTGAAATGCTTCATAATAGTAAATTGGCAATCCTAGTTGTTGAGCTGCATAAAAAGCGTCTTGCTCGGCTACGATTTCCAGCTTATCTTCAACCTTTCTTACAACCACTAAAGGCAATTTTTCATTTCTCGTTAAGTTCTTATATAGTAAGAAATTGATTCGAGTCGGATTATAGTAAGCTGCATTAGCAATAAATTGACTGTAATCTGTTGTTTTATAAATTCTTGATACTACTTCTTGCATCTTCATTTTGATCTTTTCTTTCCTTCATTAGAATTAAATTTGCTTTAACTAGTTGTATAAAAAAGGGCTTCCTCTCACCAAGTTCTTCATAATGTTCACTTACTTTCTTTAGCAATCGCCTTGAATATAAAGAACCATATTTTCTAGATCTTCAAGAGTTGGTCCAATCGACTTAGCCTTTTTGCTCAATTTTCCACTCCCTTGAAAAGTTTCATAGTAATAAACTGGTAATTTAAACTTTTTTGCGATGAAGAAACTTTCTTGATCATTCAAGACTTCTAAAAATCCATTATCGAGTTTCTTTACTTCGATAATTGGTAATGGTTGATGCTTTTTGTAGTAGAGCATCGTTAAATAATTGAGTCTCGTTAAAGTGGTGTACTTCATAAATGCTAAAAATTTAGAGTAATCTTTGCTTACTTTGATTTGTGCAACATTTTTATCTTGGTTTTGCATTTTTAAATCTTCTTTCTTTAACACTTTGGACACAGTTCACAGTTTAAGGCAGCTGTTGATAACAAGCCCTCAACAGCTGATATATAAGAAATTGTGCCTAGTTTACACATTTAAATTTTTATTTTTTCTTGCGGCTTCGTCCGCTTCACCTTGACGGTGGCGGACGCGCCGCAACTTCAATACCTGATTTCATTTTTTACCTCTTATTTCTTGTTTCAGAGAAGTCATTTGCTCCTCTTTTCATGATTAATTATCTGATAGTTAATCCAGAACTTTTGGCCTATTATTAAGAAATTGCAAATTAGTTTTTTATTGATTTAACTAGGGTTTTCAGCTCCACAATTTCTATATCCAGAAGAGAATTCCACTTTTTCAGAAAAAAAGCGCCAAAGCTCAATAGCTTTGACGCTTAATTTATTTAGTACCTGTCATCGTATAATAATATTTATCAGTAAAGTCACTCGATAAAGCTTTGAAATCAGTCATACTTGCAACTAAGTCAACTGCTGCTTTCCATTCTTCTTTAACCTTCCGCTTTCCTTCAAAAGTTTCAGGAATTCGGATTTTTACTATAATTTTATAAGGCGTGATTTTTACCCGTGACATTTTGATATATGAATTAAACTTATAAGCCTGTAAATACTCACGACTCTGCTTATTCATTCCACGAGTTTCCTCCATAAAATTATGAGTTACTTCTCGCCAAACTTTAAAGCTTAAAATCCATAATTTGATTTTCTCAATCATCCTTTTAATCAAACTATACCAGCCTCTCTTTTGTATAATAGGTAGGACACAGCAACGGCATTACTTGATAGGGATGCTCATCATCGATAATTTGAATAATGCCAGTACCCTTACCTGTTGGAATAACGATACCATCAGGATTAAGATCAGGAAATAAGTATTGCGTGGTCCGGCGATTGATATTACCCAACTGAATTAGAACATTCATCTGCTCTCTTACTGAAGTCGGAGCTACATTTCTATCAAATTGTTGACTTACTAAAAGCAAATGAACTCGTGTAGCACGACCTAACAATGCTACTTGAGACAATAATGAGAAAAAGGATTCTTTAATTGCTTTATTAACACCTTCACTAAGTGCAAGTAATTCATCAATTACGATGGTATGGTGCTTAAAGGTAATAGCTGGATTATCAAAAAGCATCTGCTGCCGTTTGTGAATCAATTTTAAACTTTCACTCAGTTCTGCATTAACTTGTGACACAAAGTCCGATTTAGAGCGATTACTTGCAGGATAAATAGCCTTAATATCATTAATTCTAGCCCAACGACTAGGTTCATCCATCTTAGGATCAATGATCACTAGATCGCTGATAGGCTTTAAACACTCAAGTAAATAGGTTAACATGAAGCTTTTACCCGAACCGCTGTTCCCACAAATAACCATGGAAACCACTTTGTTATAATCGATACTTAGATCTTTCATGATTTGTATCTCATTACT
>JAHLFT010000040.1 GCA_018883635.1 Candidatus Lactobacillus pullistercoris | reverse complement strand
GACAACAACTTGAAGATGATCAATGGCGAAAAGCCAGATTCTCCAGTTGCTTTGGACAAGAACAAGTTTTAATTAACCTAAATTAAGACAAACTAAAAGACTTGGGAAAAATTACTTCTCAAGTCTTTTTTTGTACTATTTTTATTAAATTGATCCTAATTGGAAAAATATTGGTATAATTGGAAAATAAAAATGAGAATAGGATAAATAAAATGTTAAAAAGGAAATCATATTTTTTCTCGCGTGCCGTTGGCGGACTAGCTAATTCCCTCTTCAGCATGGTCTTTATCTGGTGGCTGCAAACTTCCACCAAAAGTTCCTTTGTCGTCGGAATTGCGGAAGCCATCTTTTCCACCACTGCAGCCTTATCAATATTCTACGGCCCCATTATCGATCATTATTCATTCAAAAGGACAAGTTACTATTCAATTCTTGTTCAAACTGTTTTCCTATTTGCCACAACAATTGCGGTTTACCAACTTAGCAAAAGTTATATTTTGGCATTAATCTGCGCAGGAATAGTATCTGTCTGCGATGAATTTTTTAATCCAGCTGATCGGGCTATTTTAAAAGAGACAACTGCTAATGAGCAAGAATTAAATAATTTAATTTCTAAAGTTAGCAACATCGACCAGCTTGTGAATGTAGCGGGAACTGCTCTTTCTGGATTTTTATTAACTTTTTTAATTTCAGCTAATGTAATGTTGATCTGCAGTCTACTGAGCCTAATCAGTTTTGTTTTTCTGTTTTACGCTTTAAAAGAAATTAAAGATAGACCTAAAGTCAAAAAAGCAGAGGCAAAATACCTCAATCAAATCCTTAATGGCTACAAATTTATCAAAACAAATTATTTCTTAAGTCATTACTTCTGGTCCTCAATCCTGTATTCTTTTGTGACGCCTGCAATGGCCATTTTGTTGCCACGAATTGCGCAAAAAAATGGGCAAGCTGGTCTATACAGTATGTTTTACATCAGTTTCATGATTGGCTTCGTTATCGGTGCAACTATTGCAGGAAAGTTATCCGTACGAGTAAAAACCATTGGTTTTACTTGGATAGCTAGCGCGTTGCCATTACTTTTGATAATTTTCTTCAGTAACAACTGGCTGGTATTCACGGGGCTAATTTTCTTATTCGGATTTATGACCAGTATTCACAATATTTTAGCAGAATCCTTGAGCCAAATTACTTCAGATGACGAAATTTTAGGAAGAGTGCTAACCACTATTCGTACTAGCACCTCCATTGGTGGGCCGATTAGTTCAATCGTGGCCGGGATTTTACTAGATAGCTCTGGTGAAACAGTTTTAATTTTAGCTTGCGGGACAATTATTCTGATAAGCGGACTTAATATTTTCAGAGCGGGTAATGAAGCAAATTAAAAGACTTGGGAAAATTAATTCTCAAGTCTTTTTTACATATGTGTGTCGGGCATGGCATTTATCTAGTTCAATGAAAGTTTGAATCACGGGTAGTTGTCGCCAAGTGTAGTGAACCACAAGCCGGTAGCGATGACGCTATGGGTGAAGGAAGTGGCTAGCAAGTTTTCTGAGCCTACGTATAAAAACCTGGTCATACCAAGTCGAAGTCCTAAAGACAACCGTAAAGCCAAGCTTTACGACAAAATTAGAGAGCTTCTCTACCGTAAGAAAGCAGCTGCCCAGCCTTTATCACTAGTCTTTACCAAGGTAAATCAAGTGGTCAGAGGCTGGATCAACTACTTTAAAATTAGTGGTATGAAAAGCTTTCTAATTAAATTTAGTCAATGGCTGCGTCATAAAGTACGGGTGGTAATCATTAAACAATGGAAACTACCAAAACGAATATACACTAACTTAATGCGGATAAACAAGGTATTAAAGTGCAACTTTAGTGATGAAGATATTCATAAAACAGCTAACACACGACTGGGTTGGTATAAGCGCAGTACAGGGCATGTCATTAACTTTTTGCTTAGCTCAAAAGTATTGGGCATAAGCAAAGCGGATCGCCCAGGTTTGGTCGATCCGCTGAAATACTATTTAACTCGTAAAGAATTACAAATGTAGCGCCGGATACGGAACCGTACGTCCGGTGCAATGAAAGGGGGCGAGAATTAATCTCCCTCTACTCTATTACAGTAATGAACTTTTCACCCCTGCAATAACAGTATTCTCAACATATAATCTGCAAATACTATCTTGCACGACTACGCCGAAATAAAGCGGGGACATGTTTGTCAACTTAATCACTTCGTATCCCCCTCACATTATATAGTTGTCTCTAGCGAAAAAAGAAGCCTTACCATCATAACTGGTAAAGCTTCTTGAGTATGCTTGAATACCCTAATTACTTCGTTGCTATACTGATTATAATATAGCTTCAAAAACTTTAATTAAAAAACTTAGCATCAGAAATTTAGCAGTTTAAAACTTAGAAGCTCTTAATTTAATACTATTTCTTAATAAATTTTCGAATAATAGCATAAATATTAAAGACTGATAATGCAACAGCACTATCAATAATTTCAACCTCCCAAAAAAATTTAGTTGCTTCTGCAAAACTATCACCATAAATCATCATTCCATAACAATGATATAAATTCCAAATAGTAATTATTAAAATAATAACTATGTTTGTAATAATCATACAAAATGGCCAACTATTAAATAGTTTCTTTAGCTTACTTTTCATACTCTAATTTATCTAGACTTTATACCACAGTTAGCAACAGTCCAACCTAATGAAACCCAACCAACCCCTGGTACCAATGATCCAGCTATCTTTTCAGCAAATTGTTTTGCTAATTTTTTTCCAGCTACTTTTGCAAATGCTTTAACCAT
Organism: Candidatus Lactobacillus pullistercoris; assembly: GCA_018883635.1. Classification (GTDB taxonomy): domain Bacteria; phylum Bacillota; class Bacilli; order Lactobacillales; family Lactobacillaceae; genus Lactobacillus; species Lactobacillus pullistercoris. Next base: position 1,109 of record JAHLFT010000040.1, on the reverse strand, counting down.
AAGACTTGCTGCTTTTTCCCAAGCATGTGACCGCAATAATTTTTTTATTTGAGGACTGTACAATACCTTAGCATAATTTTCTGCTCCCATTATGCCATATTGTTTTAACAAACATTTGCCAAAACCTTCTGCTGAAAAAAAAGCAGACCCATACAGCATTTGAAGTCGCAACTCTCGCTCTGTTGGCAATTTAATTTCACCAGTAGCGTATGATAAAACTCCCTTAGATAATTGAACTTCATCCATATCTGGATTTGCGTCATGTGCTTCTTTAAAGGCCTGAGCTAGTTTATCAATCGCTTGAGCTAGTTCTTTTTGAGTAACTTCATCATTTTCTTCAACATTCGCTTCACTAGCATAAGTTGGAGTTGCCAATACACTAGAAAAAGCTGTTCCTAATGTAACAGTTGCCAATGTAGTACACAAAATCTTTTGCAAATTCATCTTCTTTCCTCCACTAACATCTAATAAAAAATAATTTTGTTAAATGTTAGTTTATTTTATAATAGATTAAATGCCAATTACAATTTTAATGTTTTTAACATAATTGTCACTTTGAATCATCATTTTTTAAAGTCACATTCTCATTACAAAAAAATAGTGAATCAATATCTCATCAGATAATCGATTCACTATTTAATTTGAATTTTTTATTCAACATCTAAATACTTAGCCAAAATCTGCAACACACCATTGTCATCATTCGAAGGTGCCTCATACTTTGCTACCGCCTTAGTCTTCTCATTCGCATTCTTCATTGCATAGCTATAACCACAAGCTTTAAGCATATCAATATCGTTTTCGCCATCGCCAAAAGCAATTAAGTCCTTTTGTTCAATGCCATAATGCTTAAGCATCTCGGCGATCCCCGCAGCTTTATTAATCCCCTTATGCACCAAGTCAATTGTCATATTACCACTGCTAGTACCGCGAATACAGTCGCCATATTTTTCATTAAACCGATCCTGAATCACCTGTGCCAGTTCATCATCAGCTGTCAGACAAACCTTCAAGATCGCATCGGTTGGATCAATGTCAGTAAACTGATCGATTTCCTGAACATCACGATAATAAATTCTAATGTCGTCTTTATCCGCTTGATCCATACT
>JAHLFT010000039.1 GCA_018883635.1 Candidatus Lactobacillus pullistercoris | reverse complement strand
TCCTTCAACTTTTCAATCATTAACTTATCTACGTCTTGGTAGAACATCCCCTTAAGTTCAGGTACTTCATCAGTGTAGCAACCGTGAGCATCTACTGGACTAAAGATTGGCAACTTGCACTTTTGACCAACGTTAAAGTCGTCTTCACCAAAGCCAGGTGCAGTATGAACCAAACCAGTACCATCGTCTAAAGTTACATGGAAGCCTTCAATTACAAGACTTTCCTTGTCGTAAATTGGGTGCTTAGCCTTCATGTATTCCATTTCAGCACCTCTAACGGTTTGAACAACTTTATAATCGTCCCAACCAATTTCTTCGGCAACTTTATCAAGCAAACCGCTAGCAACAACATAACGTTTATCGCCAACTTGAACTACTGAGTAATCAAATTTAGGGTTTACACAGATTGCTTCGTTAGCTGGAATAGTCCAAGGAGTAGTAGTCCAGATTACGAAGTATGTATCTTTAGGATCAATGATGCCTTTACCGTCAGTTACTGGGAAAGCAACGAAAATTGAATTTGCTTCAACATCTTTATATTCAACTTCGGCTTCAGCTAAAGTTGATTCACTTGACCATGACCAGTAAACAGGTTTCTTACCCTTGTAGATATAACCCTTCTTAAACATTTCACCGAAGACACGAATTTCTTGTGCTTCAAAATCATGTTGTAAAGTGATGTATGGATTATCCCAGTCAGCCATGACTCCAAGACGCTTAAAGTCAGTCATTTGCTTTTCAACTTGTTCTTCAGCGTATTGACGACAAAGTTCGCGGTATTTGGCGCGATCCATTGTCTTACGGTCTACACCCTTTTTAGCTAGTTGTTGTTCTACTGGAAGTCCGTGAGTATCCCAACCAGGAACATAAGGTGCATAATAACCATTCATGTTCTTATAGCGAACAATAATATCTTTAGAAATCTTATTTAAAGCGTGTCCCATGTGGATATTACCATTGGCAAATGGAGGACCATCGTGTAAGTCAAAACGAGGCTTGCCTTCATTAAGCTTTAATCTTTGTTCATATAACTTATTTTCACGCCATTGCTTTTGCCATTCGCTTTCACGAACTGGCAAATTGCCGCGCATTTTAAACTTAGTTTTACCTAAATTTAAAGTATCTTTGATTCTCATTCATAAATTCCTTTCTAAAAAAGAAAACCTCGTCCAAAATTAGGACGAGGTTAACCGTGGTACCACCTAAATTGAGTATTACTACTCCACTTAAAATTGCGTATCGTACAATTAAACGTTTAGACCCTTTTGGCAGCTGATCAATTATCAAGCTCTTTTGCTAATCTTCCACCAACACTAGCTCGCTGATTTGCTTTCAAATTTTACTGTCAGTCTAATTAATTATGTTCTTTATAATCATCCGGGAAAACAATTGTTGGTCCTGCCTTCAATGAATTATCATCACTACCTGCAGTATCAACTGTTTCATGACTCGGACTATCGCCTGTCATTGGTTGAGGTTCAGATTTTACCTCTTCATCATTATCAGGTTCTTCAGAAGATTCTAAAGCATCAAGGTCCTCTTTGTCAATATGATCTGGTTCACCAATATCATCTTCTGCAAAATCATTTTCATCACCAACTTCATCAGCGTACAAATCATAATTGTCGCCATCATCTGAAGGTTCAGAACCATCCTCAGGATAATATCTTGGTGTATTGAAATATTTATCCAATGCATGTTGCCATTCTTCATCACTCAAATTGTCAATTTGTTTTTGCAACATATCTTGAAGATGTCCGCGGAACTGGCCAACTTCCTTCTTTAATCGATCATAATCCGCCTTTAAAGTTTGAATTTGTTGCTGTTCAAACTCTGAATCACCTTGTGCTTGCCTCTTCGCATTAGCAATGATACTTTTAGCATGTTTTTCTGCTTCTTGTTTAATGTCTGAAGCTGATTTTTTAGCAACTTCTAAAGCATTATTAACTTCTTGTTCACGCTTCTTTAACTCAGAAACTTGCGCTTTTAAGCTTTCATTTTCTGCTTTAAATTCTTCAATTTTTTTATCTTGACTAGCCTGTTTATTCTTTAAATCTACAACTTGATCTAAAGCATCACCATATTCATCAACTACTTGATCTAAAAATTTATCAACCTCATAGCGATCATAGCCTTTACGTCCCCGACGTTTGAATTCCTTATTATGAATTTCCATCGGTGTTAACTGGCTTATTTTCTCTTCGTTTGCCAAAGTTTTAACACCACCCTATATTTTCCTTTTTTCGTTGAACTTATATTAATAATCTTAATTCTACCAAAATGACGAAAACTTAAAACATCATTTACGTTTATCATTATATTAGAATTTGTACTTTCATGCCAATTTAATTTGACTTGCTGTTTATCTTCAATTAACTGTTTTATCCGAGTTCGACTATCTTTGATTATTCCCGCAAGAATAGCATCCATCCGAAGTGAAGAAACTACGATACTTTTTTCAACTGAATCGTCTTCGGGTTCAATTACCTCTGAAAATTCAATTGGAATAATTTTAACGGAAACAAGCCCTATTCGATCAATTTGTTCACAAAAGAAATCTAGCAATTCTTTTTTAGCGAAAAATTGCCAGTTTCCATTCCCATCAGTAATAATATCTCCGAAAGTATCTGTTTTTACGCCTGAATTGGCTAAACTACCCAAAATAGAACTATGAGTAAGAGAATTAAATTTAGCTGCATAATCAATTTTAAAGGCTTGTATCTGAAAATCTTGGGGATTTAAATTTTCCCACTCTTGAGTTAAATAGATCCGCTTTTTCTCCGCATGCTGATAGCCACCAAAATCAAAAACAAAAACATCATTACCAACGACAGTTTTTAAAATATCCAATTCACCTGGATTTAGAAAGTCAGTTAAAATGGGTTGACTTTTGAAAATTAGGCTATTAAAAAGACCAACGAACTTATCAACCGTTGGTCTCTCATCATGTGAAAAATGCGGATAAAAACTACTTGCTTGTCTTTTATCCATCTTTCACTACTAATCTAAATAAATTTATAAGATAAATTTTGAATTAGATCTTGAATAATATATAAAATAAAAATTCCAATTACTGGAGATATATCAATACCTGTACTAAAGGCTAATTTTCCAATTGGGCCTCGTCTAAATAGATTTAAATAAGGATCAATTATTTTATTGAGCAGACGACCAACTACTGAATTTGCTAAAAATGGTAACCAGCTAGTAATTGCGTCAATTACTAATAAAATGCTATAAATCCAGATTAAATACGAAATCACATTGCAGATATAATAAATAACCATAAACTAATCCAAATTATCTTTCTTATCTACTAATTCACTAATTTTACCATCAGTTACAAACTTAGGTGGTGTAGCTAAAAAGATCTTATCACCAATTCTTTGGATTTCACCATTTAATGCATAAACAGTACCAGTAATAAAATCAACGATTCTTCTAGCTGAACTGTCTTCCATTCTACTAAAATTAATGACTACTGCTTTATTTTGCAAAAGATTTTGTGCAACATCCTTTGCATCAGAATAAACTCGAGGTTCATACAGAACAATCTGACTCTTGCTTGAAGCTATACCAGATTTAATTGAAACAACATTATCATGGTTAACAGTATTTAGTGGAATTTGGACATCATCATCGTCTTTAGTTTGATTGTAATCTTCTTCATTCATCATTTCATCGTCATCATCAGAAATACCGAAGAATCTACCTAATTTATCAAATGCCATTTAAAATTCCCCCTCTCTATTTTTGACCGCGATGCTTAAAGAATGGAATGTTATTAGTATCATCATCTTGAGCACTAGTTTCAATTTGTGAGATACTATTTTGTTCTTCACTACTGAAAGCATCAAAGCTATCATCTTGATTGTCTTCATTAGAAATCACATTTGATCTTCTAGAAGCTTGATCATCATTATTTAGACCCCAAACGCTAGTTGGATCAACCATGCTTTCTTGCTTAGGCTTTGGTTCAGTTTCTTTATTTTCTGTCTTTTTGTCTGAAGAAGCAGTTGGTTGAACAGTTTGTCCCACATCATTTTGAGTAGGAGCTGCACTAGGCTTTGCCTTAATTTGATGACTTCTACCAGGTAATTGCTTTGAAGCAACTTCTTCTGCAGCTGAATCAATACCTGTTGCAATAACAGTAACAACAACTTCATCACCCAAGTTAGGATTAATGGAAGTACCAAAGATAATGTTTACGTCGTCACCTGCAGCTTTTGAAACAATTTCAGAAGCATCTTGAGCTTCAAACAAAGTTAAGTCTGGACCACCAGTAATGTTTAACAATACTTGTTTGGCACCATCAATTGAAACTTCAAGAAGTGGTGAAGAAATTGCAAGCTTAGTAGCTTCAACTGTTCTATTTTCACCACTAGCACGACCGATACCCATTAAGGCTGCACCTTGATTTTCCATAACTGTCTTAACATCAGCAAAGTCAAGGTTAACGTAGTCAGTTGATGTAATTAAGTCTGAAATACCTTGAACACCTTGTTTTAAGACATTATCTGCTTCTTTAAATGCATCCATCATTGGTGTCTTCTTATCAACCATTTCAAGCAAACGGTTGTTGGCAATAATAACCAATGTATCAACATATTGCTTAAGTTGTGTGATACCTTCCGCAGCATTCTTTGAACGCTTAGGACCTTCAAAACTGAATGGGCGAGTAACAACCCCTACAGTCAAAGCGCCTGTTTCTCTAGCGATTTTAGCTACAACAGGAGCTGCACCAGTACCAGTACCACCACCCATTCCGGCAGTGATAAAGATCATATCTGCACCTTTAAGTGCATCTTCAATTGTTTGTTCACTTTCTTCGGCAGCCTTTTGACCCACCTCAGGATGTGAACCAGCACCTAGTCCTCTAGTCAACTTAGGTCCTAATTGAATCTTGTCTTCCGCTTTGTTACTGTTCAGTGCTTGAACATCAGTATTAGCTGCAATAAATGATACGCCTTGAACACCATCATCGATCATTCGATTAACAGCATTTCCGCCGGCACCACCAACACCGATTACCTTAATGACAGCATTTTTATTGTCGTCTGAATCGAATGTAAAATCCATCTAATTAACCACCTTTAGTCAAAGAACTTCTTGAAGAAGTCTTTTATACTTCCTGTTCTATTTTTATTTTTTTCAGAAGATTCTGCTCTTCTTGGCATTTTACTCTTATTATAAGCTTCTTTTGCTTCAGCTTCACTAGAAGTATCATTTCTTTTTAAATTCTTGGTATTTGTTTCAGAAGTTTGTTTTTCTTCTGTTGGCACACCACCATAAATAGCAGTATTTGCCAAGAAATCAATATCTGACATATTGTAAACATAGTTAACAATACCAAAAGCTGCAGTAAAGACTGGGGTCTGCATTCCCATTTGATTTGGTTGATAAATTCTGGCTTTTACCTTCAAACTATTTGCAACCAAATTATTAATTCCTGGTAATAAACTATTACCACCTGTAATAACAATACCGCCTGGGAGCTTTAAAGCTTGAGTTTTGTTTAAACCTTTGCCAATTCGATTAATTATCTGCATTAATCTGGCATTAATAATTTCGCTTAAATAAACTTCATCTACCATTTGTTGACCATTTGAGCCAACACTATTAACTGCAAACTTATCTTTTTCTGAAGCTAAACTTGGATCAGCATAACCATAATCTAACTTTAATTCTTCTGCATCATGTTTTGACGTACTCAAGACAACAGAGATATCGTTAGAAATATCGCTACCACCTTCCAAATCAATATTTGCATATTTGATTTGGCCTTCATGGATAACAGTTGCTGTGGTTGTTCCGCCACCCAAATCTAAAATAACGGAACCAAATGTTCTTTCACCTTCATCTAAAGCGACACTTGCAATTGCTAATGGCGTTGGAACGAAAAAGTTATTCTTATAACCAGCACGTTCAATTGCCTTTTTAATATTATGTAGTTCATCTGAAGGTGCAGTTAGCAAAATTCCTCTGACTGCTAAACTATGTGCAATCATCTTACGCGGATCATCCACATCAGTTTTACCGTCAATCAAAAATCTGCTTGGTAAAAATGCAATTGGATCTCGTCCATCTTTAACTGCTGACTTGATTGCTGCTTGCAAAACGCGAGTAACATCACGATTACCAACTTCTTGACCTTTATCGCCGACATTGGTTAAACCAGTAGCACTTTCAAGTTGAAGCATTCCAACTGGAATACCTGTTACTACTCGATAAATGGTTGAATTAGTTTTTTCAGCCACTTCTTTCAAAGTTCTACTAATTGCTGCTGCCGTTTGATCAATATCGACGATTTTTCCATGACGCATACCTGAATTAGGTGTTTTTACTGCTCCAATTACTTTACCATTGTCTGCAACAACTGCTTTTATACTAGTGGTACCTATATCTAGACCCACTAAAAGATTTGAATTATCCAAAATTAAGCCCCCATTAATAATTGCCCTGCAAGAATTTTAACATATTAGAAGATTAACTAACAGTTAAGAAATGCCATACTCTTTCTTTTCACTTCGGGTTAGTGGTCTACTAAATGCACCTATTTCTAAATCTATTAAACTATCATTCTTAGTCTTTGAACGAATATTATTATAATATTTAATTTTTTCTTTAATAGTAGAAATATCTCCGATAACCACATTATTATCTTTCATTACTAAGATGATTTGCGATTTTCGTCTTGTATTTCCACTTAACAATTTAACTTTATCACGAAAATCCTCTGGCAAACTATCAAATAATTCCAGATAATCAGTCAATGAAGTTTTATGACTATAACCGATGAACAAAGGTTTGTCTTGATCTATCTTTGACCATGGTAATAAACTTGTTCCCAATTTACCATCAGGTAATATCTTTCGATATAAATTACCCTCTTTTATATAGGCAACTGTCGAACGTTCTTGAACATTAAAAATTAAATGATTAAAATGTTTAACCTTAATGTCCACATCTTGAACTTCGGGATATTTTTTGATTAATTTCTTATCCAAATTCTTAGAATTAAATTTATAATCTAAAACTTTATCCTGCGGCCTGATGCCAGAATAAGAAACTATTTCTTTAGTGACCAGATCGTTTGCACCCTTGACTTCTACACTTTTTACATTTGCTAGCGGTGATACATAATAGCCTAAGCCAAGAACTGCTATGAATGAACCGCCCACAATGATACCTAAGTTTTTTAAAAGAGAACGATGACGAACTGAATTTAATTTAGAAAGTGAGGCAGAAACCTTACTCTTCTTTGATTTACTTTTCGTCCTATTTTCTTGATGATTTAAATACGGTGATAATTCTTTTCTCGGGTCAATCTTCGTAACATGTTTTTTTGGCAACTACCTCACCTTCCTCCTATTTATTAGTTAATTCTTGCATGACTTTAATTACTTGGTCAGAAGCATTCGGAACACCTAAAGCCTTTGATGCATGCGACATTTGTTTGGCATATTTTTCATCCAATAAGATATGATCAATTGAAGATACAAAATTATTTGGATTCAAATCATCTTCTGAAAGTACTAAAGCAGCACCCGATTTTTCTAAGTCCATCGCATTTTTCATTTGATGATTATGAGTTACATTTGGACTCGGAATTAAAATTGCCGGTACTCCCAAAGCCGTAAATTCAGCGATACTAGTAGCACCTGAACGCGCAACAACACATGTCATTTGTGGTAAAAGAGCGGGCATATCTTTAATGTAAGGTAAAATCTTAATGTTTGTCCCCAGATCAACGTCCTTTAATTTCTTTTGTACAGCATCATAATAAAACGTACCAGTAGCCCAAATTACTTGATATGGTTTTTTCTTTAATTGCATCAATGATTGAAGCATGATTCGGTTAATTGCTAGGGCTCCACGAGACCCACCAAATACTAAAACAGTTGGAATCTCTGGATCTAAGTCAAGACTTTCTTTTAAGTCAATCTTTTTATTATTTAAACCAAGTACTTGTTGAGAACGAGGATTTCCAGTTTTAACTAACTTTTTCTTTTCTGAAAATTGCTTAGTGGCATCATCGAAAGAATAACAAATTCTATCAACAAAATGGCCCAAAAATTTATTTGCTAAGCCAACGACTGAATTTGATTCATGAATCATAGTTGGAATATGCATCTTAGCCGCTTCATAAACCATTGCACCTGAAACATAACCACCTGTACCGAGAACAATATCAGGTTTAAATTCCTTAATGATCTTCTTAGCACTCTTAGTTGCTTTAAAGAATAATTCAATTGTTTCGAAATTCTTTAAAGGATGTTTACGATTAAATCCTTGGATGTTGATCGTTTTAAAATTAACTCCTGCTGCAGGAACGATTTTTGATTCAAGCCCCCTTTGGGTCCCAACAAATAATATTTCATCGTTGCTGCAGATTTTTTCTTCCTTCAAACGATCAATAATTGCCATAATCGGATAAATGTGGCCACCTGTACCGCCACCAGTAAAAATAACTCTCATTTTATTTAGTCTTTAATTCCTCAACAAACTTTACAAAATAATCTCCACGTTCTTCAAAAGTTCTAAATTGATCCCATGAAGCACATGCTGGTGAAAATAGTAAGACATCTCCAGGTTCAGTTAATTCATATGCCTTAGGAACAGCTTCTTGAAGAGTGTTTTCAATGACTATCTTTTTAATACCAGCTTTTCTTGCACTATCAGCTAATAAATACTTAGTTTCTCCATAAAGAACAATTGCTTTAACGTGATTCTTGAATAATGGTACCAGATCATCAAAGGTAAAACCACGATCAAGTCCACCCGCAATCAAAACTTCAGGTTGTTTAAAGGCAGGAATGGCAACAGTTGCTGCTTCAATATTTGTCGACTTAGAATCATTATAAATCTTTCTACCATCTAAAGTCATAACATATTGAAGACGATGTTTTGCACCAGCAAATGTAGTCAAAACAGCCTTAATATCGTCATTATCAGCACCCATAATTTTTGAAATAGCAATTGCAACTAAACTATTTTGTAAGTTATGAATCCCTGGTAATTTAATATCATCAATCTTGATAATCTTTTCATTTTGACTTTCAAGATATTCATCACCAATATAATAATCTGCACTGGAATCTTTTTCAGAAAAAGTTTGAATCTTAGCTTTAGTAAGTTCTTTTTCTTTAGCTAAAATATCTTTTTGATCATAGTTAGCAATGAAGTAATCAGAAGAATTTTGAAAACGAGTAACATTTAGTTTTGCATAAACATAATTTTCAAAAGTTTTGTGATAATCAAGGTGAACATTATTATAAATGTCCACAATTGCTGCTACCTTAGGATCAATATCAGTCACACCCAACAATTGGAAACTTGAAATTTCAACCACTAAAATATCATCTTTGGTAGCCTTAGTAACAACTTCAGAAATTGGTACTCCAATATTACCAACGGCATAAGCATGATGTCCTGATTTAGATAAATGGTGATCTAAAATTTGTTGGGTTAACATTACAGTGGTAGTTTTTCCGTTAGAACCTGTGACGCAAACATATGGAGCATCACTAACACTTAAAGCAATTTCTGGCTCAGTAATAATTGGAATCTTGAGTTCTTCGGCCTTTTGAACCATTGGATTCTCATAAGGAATTCCAGGATTTTTAACTAAATAAGCAAAATCTTCTTTTTCTAGAAGATCAACTGGGTGATGGCCACCAATAACTCTAACACCCTTATCTTTTAGTTCTTGTGCTTTTTTATTTTCGTCAAGATTTGCTTTATCATTAAGGGTTACATGTGCACCTAACTTTAATAAAAGCTCACTAACAGCAAAACCACTCTTTCCTAAACCTAAAACTAGAATATTCTTATTTTGATAAGTATCAATTTCTTTCATTTTTGACTATCTCCAAATAAATAAACATAAGTATAAAATACTACCAATTAATCCAGTAATCCAAAAGACAATATCAACTTTCCATTCCGACCAACCTAACATTTCAAAGTGGTGGTGAATTGGAGTCATTTTGAAAATTCGTTTTCCAGTTGTTTGGAAAGAAATTACCTGTAAAATTACGCTAGCAGTTTCACAAACAAATACAATTCCGACTAGTAATAATGACCAAGGGTGATTCAAAAAGATACTGACAGCGGCTAGCCCGCCACCTAAAGCAAGAGAACCTGCATCCCCCATAAAGATTTTAGCTGGTTTATGATTAAACATGAAGAATGCTAATAAACCACCGATAACACTCATGCAGAAAATCAAAATAACTGGTTTATTTTCAATAAATGCAATATAGGAATATGTCCCGTAAGCAATGACTGATAATCCAGTTGCTAAACCGTCTAGTCCATCAGATAAGTTAACTGCATTTGAAAAACCAACTAACCAGAAAATTGTAAAAACAGTAAATAAAACAATACTTGTCACTTGACCAATAAATGGAATATAAAGCTTGAAAGTAAAGCCATCACTTACTGCGATTAATACTAGGACAACAGCGATTACAATTTGCAATACAAGCTTTTGCCAAGCATACAAACCTAAATTACGTTTGAAGTAAAGCTTAATTCCATCATCTAAAAAGCCGATGATGCCATAACCCAACAGAGAAATAATTAAAATCCAAGCCACTTTATTGAGTTGGCCAGACCATGCAGAAACCCAAATAGTTGAAATTACTGCTGCAATAACGAAAATTGTTCCGCCCATTGTTGGGGTCCCAGATTTTTTCTTATGCCACTTAGGACCTTCATCACGAATTTCTTGTCCTTCGTGATGCGAATGCATAAAGATAATCAACCATGGTAAAAATATTGCTGTAATTACTAGTGAACTTACTAGTGCTATTAAGCTTGTTAGCATTTAGCTACTCCTTTAAATAAATTTTTATCTTTTGTCCTGACTTTAAAATTGCATCAGGTTTAATACTTTGTGTTTTAACTATTCCGGAACCTTCAATTTTTAGTTTTATGCCGGTTAAATCTGAAAACTGGTGTAGTTCTTCCAATGTCCAGTTCTTCATATTCGGACACTTAATTTTGCTCTTGGTTAAAAGTAAGACTTTACTACCAGAGCTAAGCTTTTGACCTTGACTTACCCCTTGAGCAACGATCTTATCGCCATCACCAATTTTTTCAACACTTAAACCGATACTTTTAGCCTTGGCTTGTGCTTTAGAAAAAGTCATCCCTTTTAATTTGGGCGTTTCAACAATCGTTGAGTCATTGTCTTCACTCTTAGACATAATCACAACCCGTCTCATCACAGGCTTAAAGATTGAAGCTAAAATCTTTTCGGCTGGATCTGACATTCTTCTCGGTTGTTTTAATGTCAAGTAGACGCAATAACGCGGATTCTTAGTCGGTGTTACACCAACTACTGAGAAAATATAATTACTGTCTCCAGTTAAATAGCCGCCGCCTTTAGGTCGAGCAATTTGAGCAGTACCAGTTTTTACACCCAGGCTTACATCAGACATCTTATAAGCATATCCAGTACCAATTCTCTTATTCAAAACCCGTTCCATATTCTTGATTAAAACTTTACGCGTTTGCTTGCTGTAAACGGGAGCACCTACTTTTTTAATTTGATAGTTTTGGATGACTTTGCCATTTTCATTAGTAATCTTGTCAACGAACTGTGGTTTCACCATTTGACCATTATTACCTAAACTACTGAAGGCTTGCATCATTTGCATGACATTGACATTTACCCCCTGGCCAAAACTTGTTACAGCCTGATCCGTTGGACCACGGAAAGATAATAACCCAACTTGTTCACCAGGTAAAGTTACGCCTGTCTTCTGTCCAATTTGGAAACGATTTAAGTATTTACGCCAAGTTTTTGCGCCCATATCTTGCTCAATATGGACAAAACCAACATTACTTGAATGTGGAAAGGCTTGAGATAATGGAATGCTACCCCAGCCTGAAGTCAACCAGTCATGGATAGTAGCTCCACCAACTCGAACTGAACCAGAATTGAAATATTGATTTGGATGATAATTGCCACTATTTACTGCTGCAGCTAAAGTTAAAATCTTGAATACTGATCCTGGTTCATAAGTATCTTGAATCAAGATGTTTCTAAAGGATTTCGTTAAACCTTTTTTAGTTTGCGGATTAAAGGTTGGTCTCTGTGAAGCAGCTAAAATTTTACCAGTTTTCATATCTTCTACAATTGCAGTCATACTTACTGGATTATATTTTGCCTGAGCTTCACTTAAACAGTCTTCAAGTAGGCTTTGCAGCTGTGAATCTAGCGTTAAGTATAAATTATTACCATCAACTGCAGATTTATAATTCTGCGGTTTAGTTGGTGTTTGATTCTCGGAAGCATCAACTGATGATTCACGGTGACCATCTTTACCTGTTAATGTCTTATTAAACCAAGCTTCAAGCCCCATCGTTCCGACTATATTTGGTAAACCATCTTTTTTACTATATTCTGGTTGTGCTAATCCGACTACGTGCGAAGCGAAAGTACCATTTGGATATAAGCGTGAAGGCGTTTCGAGAAACTTGATTCCAGGCAGTTTCATCGCATCAATTTTCTCCTTCTGCCGTTTATTTAAGCCACTACCAGCCGTTCCGAATTGAACTTGAAAGGCAGGATGCTTTGGATTCAAATACTTTAAAATTTGATTATCAGAAAGTGGTAAAACCGTAGATAATTTTTGCGCTGTCTTTTCTTTATTAACGACATATTCAGGTTGATTCTTATAATTAATCGAAGATTTATCCAAAATCGCATAAACAGTATATAAATGTGAATCTTCCGCAATCACTAATCCATTGCGATCATAGATCGTCCCACGATTAGCTTTTAAAACCTGATTTCTCAAATATAACTGTTTTGTTCGCTGCGACAAATTCTGTCCTTCAACAGTTTTAGAAATACCGATATATAAAAATCTTCCTACAAACACAAGAAAAACCAAAGCCACGGCCAATTGGAGAACTCTCCCCACCGTGAAGCGGTAGCCATGTGCTTTGGATTTTTGTAATTTTAAATTATTTATTTTCTTTTTCATTAGCGAATTGTCCTAATGTTTTTATCATTTAACGTCAGACCTTTACTACGAGCGATTCTCTTTAAACGTGAATTTGAAGTAAGTTCGCCAATTTCTTGATTAAGGCTAGTTATTTCATTTTGTTTTTTATTAATTGATTGTTCAACGTTTGAAAGATTATACTGCGCAGAGGTCGCAGAAATACTTGAAGAAACTAGAAAGGTCATCATACCTAAGGTGACGGCACTTCCAATTACAACTAAAGTTCTTTCTAGACCGGTCCAACGCACTTGTCTAGGATTGATAACAATCCGTCTAACTTTTTCAGACTTAACTTGTCTGTTTGGTTCAAATTCAATTCTTCTTGCAGAACTATCAGCCATATTCACTTTCCTCTTTATATCTTCTCTGCAACCCGTAGTTTTGCACTGTGTGAGCGGTTGTTGTTCTCCAATTCTGAAGCCGACGCAGTTATTGGCTTGCGATTTACCAAGCGAAGTGTCGGTTTTAAATTATCAGGGATTACAGGCATCCCTCTTGGCAAATCGACTTCAGAGTACTTCTTAAAAATTCTTTTAACGATTTTGTCTTCATCAGACTGAAAAGTAATTACACTGATTCGGCCATGAGGCTTCAACAATTTAATTGCTTCTTCAAGCGAAATCTGTAAGACCTCAAGCTCATGATTTACTGCTACCCGCAAAGCTTGAAAGCTCTTTTTTGCTGGGTGACCGCCAGTTCTTCTCGCGAATGCTGGGATCGCATCTTTGATAATATCAACTAACTCGAAAGTAGTTTCAATTGGTTTTTCTTTGCGTTTCTCAACTATTCGATGAGCAATTTGACGGGAGAATTTTTCATCTCCGTACTTATACAAAATATTGGCAAGCTCTCTTTGGCTTCGCTGATTAACTATTTGATAGGCGTCAAGTTCTTGACTTTGATCCATTCTCATACCTAAACGAGCATTATAGCGATACGAAAAGCCACGATCGGCTTGATCAAACTGAGGTGAAGAAACGCCCAGGTCATAGTATATACCATCTATGCCATTTGAATAACCCAGCTTTACCAGATCTTCCTTCAAATGACTAAAGTTGTCATGTACAAGTTGAAGCCTGAGATTGCTATCTTCTTGTAATAAATCAGCAAAGTTTAACTTTGCTGCATGGATCGCATATTCATCTTGATCAAAACCAATTAGGGTTCCCGTATGAAGCTTACTTAACAAGTATTTTGCATGTCCGCCCCCACCAAAAGTAGCGTCTACATAAAGACCATCGTCTTTTGGTTTCAAATTATCAATTGTTTCGTGTAAGAGTACACTGGTGTGTTTGAATTTCATAATTATATTCCAATGTTATCCAAATCTTCTGCGATATCATCATAGTTTTCATTAGCGACTTCAGAGAAGTCATTCCATCGTTTCAGTGACCAAATTTCAATTCGGTTTGAAATCCCTACGATGACACATTCTTTATCAAGCTCGGCGTGTTCTTTTAATGTCTTGGTCAGATTAACACGACCTTGCTTATCAAATTCGCTTTCCATCGCACCAGAATAAAATAAACGCATAAAATTACGTACATTTCTCTTAGTCAACGGAAGTTGCGCTAACTTAGCTTCAATTTCATGCCATGTATCTAATGTATAGCCAAAAATGCAGCCTTCCATGCCTCGAGTGAATACCATCTTTTCACCAATTTGGTTACGTAATTTCGCTGGGATTATTAAGCGACCTTTACTGTCCAAATTGTGATGATATTCTCCCATGAACATGGTCTAGCCCCCTTCCAAAGAATAATTTACCACAATTCACCACTTCCTACCACATAATGTTTAAAAAAATAAATATTTTTATTATTTTATAAAAAGAAAAATAAAAAAGCACTTCTTAAAAGTGCTTTAAATAAGAATTTCTGATGAATTTCATAAAAGTGGGGAATTCATACCATCATGACAAATAATAATCCTAAATACCAAATTATTGATGATAATGATAAATAGCGCCATAATTCGTGCAGCATTTTACTAAGAGAAATATTTTTCTCTTTAATTGCAACTCCGAGAGTTAAAATAATAGCTAAAATAAAGAAGAAAAGAAAACCATATGGTAAAAAAGATGGTCGCTTCTGAAAATTAGTAATTATATTGCATGCTGGAATAAAAAATAAAGGTAAAAAATCGTAACCTTTAAATTGTGCTTTTGGGAAAATTTTATTTATTAAAACTGCAAAAAGAATACCAACGATTGGTACAAAAAAAATCAAAAACATTTTATTTCCTCCAATGCTTTTATTCTAACCTTTTCTGCGATTGAAAAAAACTATTAATAAGAATAAAATGTTAATAAATAGGAGGTTTTTTAGTTAATGGCTCGCAGAAGAAAGAAAAAATCAAAATTCCAAATTTTGACAATCATTATGGCTGTATTAATGGCAGTAATCACTTTAGCTGGAATTATTGTAACAATTATCCCTGGTTTACTGGGTGAATAAAATCAAAAAGACGTAGAACTTAACGTACTACGTCTTTTTTATTGCCGATAAGCTTCTAAATCAACTAAAAATGGATATCTAGTCGATAAATTAGCCCAAACAGCATAACTTAGACAAAAGAAGATGAGCGACCAGACTAAATTAAGAGCTAAACTAATTAACAATGTTCTTAAAGAGGTTGAAATCAAACCAACCATATTTAAAATTAACCAAACAAAAGCATCTAACAAAGTTAATCCTAATAAAACGATTATTAATCTTGCCCAAAAAGTTTCTGGTAAAAATCTAGCAATTTTTTGGCAACACCAACATGCTAACGGGAAAAATACTGTATAAACACCGACAATGCCAAAATTATAAATGTCAGCAACTACTCCAGCACCTAATGCTAACCAGATTTCTTTATCATTCATATCATCAAATAAAGCAATCAGCATTATTCCGATCGGCATTAACCAACAACTAGCACCATAACCATGCCAATTTTGAAATTGGTGCAAATAAAAGGCTAAACTTCCGTCCAAAACTAAAGCAACGTACAGAGCGATGGCTAATACCCACTCACGAAAAATGCGCATTAATTTGCCACCTTTCTAACTACCACAGTTAATACAGAAGGATCATTAATTTCTCCTGCTGGTTTAATATTAATTAAATTAGATAAACCATAAGAATCACGAGTAGTTTCAGCAACTGTTCCGATTAACAAACCTTTAGGCGAGTTGCCACCCATTCCGCTTGTATATACTTTTGTACCCTTTTTTAACTTACGACTATCAACTACTTGGGTAAATGCTAAATTACCATTATTAACAGTGATAATTCCGTGAACAACTTTTCCTTCATCATTAGTAGCTTGAACAGCAAAACGGTTGGCCGATTTATCTGTAGTAGTGATTAATTCAACTTTTGCAGAAGCAGCACTGACTTCTATTACACGTCCAATTACTCCACCGCCGCACATTACAGCTTGATTTTTTTGAACTCCACTTGAAGAGCCTTTATTAATAACTAACAAATCTGACCAAGTATCTGATGAACGAGAAATGACAGATGCATTTACTAAAGAATATGAAGTAAGTGTATCTTTTAGCTTTAAGGCCGATTTTAATTGTCGATTTTCTTCACTTAATACTTGATTCTTTGCCTGTGTTTGGCCTAAATCAGTTACTTTACTCTTTAAATAGTTGTTTTCTTGTTCTGCATTTAAGATCGAATTAACATTATTTAAGCCACCAGAAATTAAGTCTAGTGGAACATCGACAATTCTAGAACCCACTGCCACAACATCGTTGCCAAAACTTTGAACAAAAAGTGGTGTATTTCTCTTGTTCCTTAAGCTAACACTACCGCCAAGCACAACAAGAATGACAACAACTATAATAAATGCTGATAATAATTTTTTATTTTGTAGAAATTTTTTCATATAGAAATGACCCTATAGAAAAACCGGCCTTAGCCGGCTTTTTTAACTTATTTACGACTTCTACGCATTACTTCAATATTCTTAAGTGATTCACCGGTACCAACTGCCACACAATCAAGTGGATCTTGAGCGATAAATACTGGAACTTTAGTTGCTTCAGAAATAACTTCTGGCAAGTTCTTAAGTAAAGCTCCACCACCAGTCAAAACAATCCCATGATCAATGACATCGGCAGCAATTTCTGGAGAAGTTTGTTCAAGAGTTTCCTTAATTGCAACAATGATATCTTGAACAACATCTTGAATTGCTTCAGCAACATCTTTTGCTTCAATATCAATTGATTTTGGCAAACCAGTTACTAAATCACGACCACGAATATTCATTGCTTCAATTTCCTTAGCTTTTTCAACTGAAGCTGAACCAATTTGTATCTTAATATCTTCAGCAGTTCTTTCACCAATTAACAAGTTGAACTTAGAGTGAACGTAGTTAATAATAGCGCTATTAAACTTATCGCCAGCTTGTCTAATTGAAGTTGATGAAACTATACCACCTAATGAAATAGTAGCAACATCAGTTGTACCACCACCAATATCAACAACCATTGAACCTGTTGGATCCATTACTGGAAGACCTGCACCAATAGCTGCAGCAAATGGTTCTTCAATAACAAATGCTTCACGAGCACCGGCTACACGTGCTGCATCAATAACTGCACGCTTTTCAACTTCAGTAACGCCTGAAGGAACACAGATCATAACTGATGGCTTAGAATTACCAACCGTCTTTTCCATGAAGTACTTAAGCATGGCTGCTGTTGTATCGTAATCGGCAATTACCCCGTCCTTCATAGGACGAATAGCTCTAATAGAACCAGGAGTTCTACCAATCATTTCTTTTGCTTCTGAACCTACGGCAATCACTTCACCTGTTTGCGTATTCTTAGCTACTACGGAAGGTTCTCTTAAAACGATACCTTTTCCTTCCATAAATACTAAAGTATTTGCGGTACCTAAATCGATACCAATATTCTTTGAACCTAATCCAAACACGAAAATCTCTCCTTATACTTGCGGTCTCTGAATCTTGAATAATTATAGCATAAAGTTCACATAAATCAGATTTTCGATCCAATTTTAAAGAATTTAAAACAATTCGTTCTCTTTCATACTTAAATAATGTCCTTTCCCAAGGATAAAATGATCCAAAAGATTTATTTTCATTAAATTGGCAACCTTAGCTAAATCCTTGGTTACTTTAAAATCATTTTGTGATGGCAATAATTTTCCACTCGGATGATTATGCGCAATTATAATGCTAGCACAATTAAAAATACATGCCCATCTAAACACATCCCGCGGATGAACTATTGCTCGATCTAAAGTCCCTTGTGAAATCTTTTTCTCAGCTACAATGTGATTACTATTATCAATGTAAAAGGCCCAAAATTCTTCTTGTTTTCTACCCGTTAATTTGTTAACTAAATAATTACCGACTTCATGGCTTGAAGTAAAAATTGGGTCTCGTTTGGGCTCAGTTAGTCGCAAACGATCAATTAATTCTTCGATTGTCTGCGCAATACTATTATTACAATTGGGCCCAGAAATATAGTTACATAAATCTGTAAAAGAATACAGTCTTAATTCTTTAATTTTATTTGCAAGATCGGTTAAATTTTCAATCCCCTCTTCTTGCAATTTTTCCAATAAATCTATAAATAACTCCCGGTCGGTATCTAACATATAATGATTTGCTTTTTCTTTTTTCATATAAAAGCCTCCTCATTATTAAATACGCAAAAAGAGCTAAATTTTTTGTAAAAATTCGTTAAAACTATCACAGATCATAGTTGCATTCTTTTTGTCCTTGTCATTTGGCGCAAGAAGATCTGGGATCATCACGACCTTGATCCCTGCATTCTTAGCTGACTGGACACCAGTAGATGAATCCTCAAAAACCAATAAGTTTTCTTTTGGTAAATTCATCTTTTGGGTAGCTGCAAGATAAATATCAGGTGCAGGTTTTGCTTTAATATGTCCCTTTTGCACGTCTAAATAACTTAGATGAAAATCAAAATAATTTCTGATTCCAGTTGCCCACAAAAAGTGTTGTAACACATTTTCATAATTACTGGAGGCAATCGCCATTTGCAAGCCTTTATCTTTAAATTCATCTAATGCTTGTTGAACGCCAGGACGTAATTTTAGCTTTCCTTCATCTGTCCACTGCCCAACCAAATCGTCGGTTCTTTTGATAAAGTGGTCACGATCAGTTTCAGTCTTAAAATATTTATGATAAAAATCCTGCATTTCTTTTATTGTTGCACCAGTTAGTTTTAAATATGCATCCCTTGGTGTACCAAGATGTTCTTCTTCTGCAGCTTGAATATTTGCTTGCCAATATAATTCTTCTGAATTAACTAGTAAGCCGTCCATGTCAAAGATAACACCGGCAATATCATCCTTTATTCCTTTAACTCGCATCCCTGTCACCTTTCCAATTTAAAACTGCACTGACCAAATAAAAAGACCCAGTCACTAACAAAATATCATTAATTTTCAATTTCTTTTTTAACTTTGTAAAACCACGTCGATAATCTTCTTCATAATTATATCTTTTTTGGACATCGAGCGGAAAATCATTTTTCTTAGCAACCCGTGGATAATTAAGCGTTGTTAGCAGTACTTGATCATCTTTATCAAACAAACTAAAAACTTGGTCAAGATCTTTATCCTTCATCATTGTAATTAAAGCATAGACCTGTCCATTTTGCTTTCTTGCCTTTGCGTGAACTACTTGAAGCAAATTGGTCATTGCTTGAATATTATGCGCTCCATCAAGAATAATAGCTGGCTGATTGCTAATAGTTTGATACCTTCCTGGAATTTGGGTGGCATTAATTGCTTCTTCAACAGCTTGATCATCAAGAGCTAAATTTAACTGATAAAAGGCCGTCACAGCAATTACAATATCGTAGCTTTCAACTAGTGGTCGACTCTTAAAAATCAATTTTTTATTTTCAAATTCATAACTGATTTTCTTATCTGATTCAACTTTGAAATCACGATTTAATTTTAAAAGTGGCGCATTTTTAGCTTGAGCAGCATTTTTAATAATTTCTCTAACTTCATCAGGAATTGTGCCGACGACAACTGGCCGATTAGCTTTAATAATGCCACTTTTTTCTCTGGCAATATCTTGAATGGTTGGGCCAATAATTTGTTCATGATCAAGACCAATCGTTGTAATGATACTTACTTCAGGAGTGATCACGTTAGTTTTGTCATGTTTTGCCCCAATCCCCACTTCGATAACGGCATAATCACAATTTTGCTCAGCAAAATATAAGAAAGCGAGTGCAACTTCAAATTCAAAAGTAACTAAATTAAAATCTGGCTCTTGCCTCTGCAGAGTCGTAATTGCCCCCAAAACTTCATTAGCAAGTGCCGTCAAATCTTGATTCGGAATATTCTTATTATTAATTTGAATTCGCTCATTAAACTCTCGAATATATGGAGAAACAAAAAGGCCAGTCTTTTGACCAGCCTTCATGAGTAAATTGCTTAAATAATAAGAAGTTGACCCCTTGCCATTAGTACCTGTGACATGAATTGTTTTTACCTGATCTTGAGGATCACCTAATTGATGAAGAACCCGTTTGATATATGATAAATCACTTTTTTTATGAAAATGTGGCAAAGAATAAAGATAATCAATTACTTGCTTATCATCTGTAAACTTCAAATTACTTACTTTCCTTTAATTCTTGAATACGTTCACGAACACCAGCTAATTGGCTTTCGTAATCAGCCTTCTTTTCCCTTTCTTTGTTAACAACTGCTTCTGGAGCATGAGCAACAAATCCTTGGTTAGAAAGCTTCTTACTTGCGCGTTCTACTTCGCTAACAAGACGTTCTTCTTCTTTTTGCATCTTCTTTAATTCATCATCAACATTAACCAATTCAGTCAATGGAACAAAGATTTGTGCACCCGGAATAACTGCAGTTTTAGCAAGTTTTGGTGCCTTAATTTCTGTAGCTACTTCAAGTTCTTTTGGATGCAAGAAGTTTTCAACGTAATCTTCATTGTCGCGTAAAACGTGTTTATTCTTACCTTCATCAAGTTGAATCATGATGTCAATTGGACTAGACATAGGAGCATTAACTTCCATCCGGATGTTACGAACAGCCTTAATAATTTCAATTAAGAAGGCCATATCGTTATCTGCTTCTTTGTTTTCAAAATCTTTATGAGTAGTTGGATAATCTGCTACCATGATGGATTTACCTTCGTGAGGCATTGAAAGCCATAACTTTTCAGTTACAAATGGCATAATTGGGTGCATCAAACGTAAGATTTGGTCAAGAATCCAAATTAAGTTTTCTTGTTTTCTTGCCTTTAATTCTTTATCGTCACCGTTTAAAGCAACCTTAGAAATTTCAATGTACCAATCACAGAAGTCATTCCAAATAAAGTTGTATGCTTCACGGCCGGCTTCACCAAATTGATATTCATCAAATAAACGGGTAACTTCACCAATTGTGTGGTTCAAACGATCAAAGATCCATCTGTCTGATAAATCAAATTTAGAAGCATCTGGCATATGAGCTGGTTTAGCATCGGCAGGTAAGTTCATGATTACAAAAAGACTAGCATTCCAAATCTTGTTGATAAAGTTCCAAGCTGCTGACAACTTCTTAGGATCATAACGAGTATCTTGCCCAGGAGCAGTACCGTTAAGCAGGAACCAGCGAAGAGCGTCAGCACCATACTTATCAACTACGTCCATTGGGTCAACACCGTTACCAAGTGACTTACTCATCTTGCGTCCTTGTTCGTCACGCATTAAACCGTGCAAAACAGCATCGTTAAATGGGCGCTTACCAGTAAAGTGAAGACTTTGGAACATCATTCTTGATACCCAGAAGAAGATAATATCGTACCCAGTTACTAAGGCATTAGTTGGGAAGTAACGCTTAAAGTCTTCGCTATCAGTATCTGGCCAACCAAGAGTTGAGAATGGCCAAAGGGCACTTGAGAACCAAGTATCAAGGACGTCTGGATCTTGCTCCCAGTTTTCAATATCCTTAGGAGCTTCAACGCCAACATAAGTTTCACCAGTCTTCTTGTTGTACCAAGCTGGAATCCGGTGACCCCACCATAATTGACGGGAAATACACCAGTCGTGAACATCTTCCATCCAGTGATCAAGTGTGCCTTCAAAACGTTCGGGAACAAAGTTAACTTTGCCGTCAGTCTTTTGGTTTTCAAGAACCTTGTCAGCAAGTGGCTTCATCTTAACGAACCATTGCTTGGAAAGACGTGGTTCAACTTGAACACCTGAACGTTCTGAGTGTCCTACTGAGTGCACGATTGGTTCAACTTTAATTAAGTAACCTTCTTCTTTAAGATCCTTAACTAAAGCTTCACGGCAGTCAAAACGATCCATGCCGGCATACTTGCCACATTCCTCGTTCATGGTACCGTCATCGTTCATAACATTAATTCTCTTCAAATCATGACGATTACCAACTTGGAAGTCGTTAGGGTCATGAGCTGGAGTAATTTTAACTAAACCAGTACCAAATTCAGGATCAACGTGTTGATCTTCAATGATTGGAATATGACGACCAACAAGTGGTAATACTAATTCTTTACCAACGATATCCTTGTATCTTTCATCCCCAGGGGCAACGGCAACAGCAGTATCACCAAACATGGTTTCAGGACGAGTAGTGGCAATTTCGACATAGCCTGAGCCATCAACGAATGGATACTTAATATGATAGAAGGCACCCTTATCGTCTTTGTGAATAACTTCAATATCACTAAGAGCTGTTTGAAGAGCTGGGTCCCAGTTAATAATATATTCACCACGGTAAATTAAGCCTTCATTGTAAAGTTGAACAAAGACTTTCTTAACTGCCTTTGAAAGACCTTTGTCTAAGGTAAATCTTTCACGGGAGTAATCAAGTGAAAGACCCATCTTTGCCCATTGACCCTTGATAATGTTGGCATATTCATCCTTCCAGTCCCAAACTTGTTTAACAAAGGCTTCACGTCCCATTTGGTGACGATCTTTGCCTTGCTTGCGAAGCTTAGCTTCAACCTTAGCTTGGGTAGCAATACCAGCGTGGTCCATTCCTGGCAGATAAAGGGTGTCGTAACCCTGCATCCTCTTGAAACGAATCAAAGTATCTTGAATTGCAGTATCCCAGGCGTGACCTAAGTGAAGCTTACCAGTTACATTTGGTGGCGGGATAACAATTGAATATGGGTGAGCTTTTTTGTCACCAGATGGCTTGAATAA